>JASJLK010000077.1:0-4703 GCA_037620855.1 Synechococcus sp. ChBW.bin.23
CGCCTTGGCGATCGCGTTCACGTCGGTGTCGCCGTCGGCTACGTGTTGTACGTGCCAGCCGTAGGCTTCGTAACGCTTGAGAACGTCCTCGGTGAAGGACACATCCGTGCGTCCATCGATCGTGATGTGATTGTCGTCATAGAGGGCAATCAATTTGCCCAACTTGAGGTGACCTGCCAGGGAGGCAGCTTCTGAAGCCACGCCTTCCTGATTGCAGCCATCACCCATGATCACGTAGGTGAAATGGTCCACAACTTTGGCGTCAGCCTTGTTGAATTTGGCGCCTAGGTGTGATTCAGCAATGGCAAGTCCCACGGCATTCGAGATGCCTGCGCCAAGGGGGCCGGTGGTGACTTCAATACCAGGGGTTTCAAACGTTTCCGGGTGGCCTGGCGTTTTCGAGCCCCACTGCCGGAATTGCTTGATGTCGTCGATGGTTACCGAGTCGTAGCCGGTGAGGTGCAGAAGGGAATACTGAAGCATGCAGCCATGCCCGGCCGAAAGCACAAACCGATCGCGGTTAAACCACTTGGGGTTTTTGGGGTTGTGCTTCAGAAACTTGTCCCACAACGCGTACCCCATCGGTGCGCAGCCCATGGGTAAACCGGGGTGACCGCTATTGGATTTATTGACGGCATCAACGGCCAGCATGCGGATGCTGTTGACGCAGAGCGTGTCGAGAGAAGCGGTTGCGGCGGCCATGGAGTGGAGAGTTGGGGGGAAGAGTTAGAGCTTGGGTTGAGCTTGGTGTTAGCTCATGCGTCGGAAGGCGAGGCAGACGTTGTGACCGCCGAAGCCGAAGGAATTGGACAGCACTGTTTCCAGTGTTAGTTCACGAGCCGTGTTCGGGACAACATCCAGATCACATTCGGGGTCCGGATTGTTGTAGTTGATGGTGGGTGGCACTACACCGTTGCGCAGTGCGAGCACACAGGCCACAGCTTCGATACCGCCTGAGCCCCCAAGCAGGTGGCCCGTCATCGACTTCGTTGAGCTCACCGGAATGTCGTTGGCACGACTGCCAAGCGCGCTTTTTATTGCTGCGGTTTCGTTGCTATCGTTGGCTGGAGTGCTGGTGCCGTGGGCGTTGACATAGTCCACGCTTTCAGCAGCGATCCCACCATCTTCCAGGGCAAGGCGCATGGCGGCAGCGCCACCGACGCCGCCTGGCGTTGGCGAGGTGATGTGGTGGGCATCACAAGTGGTGCCGTAACCCACGATTTCGGCCAAAACCATGGCACCTCGTGCTTCGGCATGGGCAAGGGTTTCAAGGACCAACATCCCTGAACCTTCTCCGATTACGAATCCATCCCTTGTTTTGTCGAAAGGTCGACTGGCAGTGGAGGGATCGTCATTACGGAACGAGAGTGCTTTGGCACTGGCGAAACCGGCCACCCCCAGGGGCGTGATCGCCGATTCAGCACCGCCGCAAATCATCGCGTCTGCTTTGCCCAGCTGCAGCAGCTGGAAGGCATCACCGATGGCATTGGAGCCTGCGGCACAGGCGGTGGCAACAGCGGAGCTGGGACCTTTGGCACCCAGAGCGATCGCAGCCAGACCTGTGGCCATATTCGGGATCATCATCGGCACAGTGAAGGGGCTGACGCGACCTGGGGCCTTGTCTTTCAAGACATGGGCCTGGGTTTCCATTGTGAGCAGCCCGCCCACACCCGATCCGATGCTGACGCCAATGCGATGGGCATTGTCTGGGGTGATCGTGAGGCCGGAGTCTGCAAGGGCTTGCTTGGCCGCCACCACGCCGAATTTGCAGAAGCGATCCCAGCGTTTGGCGTCTTTGGGCTCAATGAAGCCACTGGGATCAAAATTCTTGACTTCAGCAGCGAAGCGACAGGCGTGCTGCGCTGCATCAAACAAGGTGATCGCTTCGACGCCGTTCTTTGCGGAGGTCAGTCCCTCCCAGTATTCAGAGACGGTATTGCCGATCGGTGTAACGGCACCGAGGCCTGTGACCACGACGCGCTGGAGACCCTCCACCATGCAGATCCTCAGGCTTGCTTGTCTTCGATGTATTTGACGGCATCGCCAACCGTGATAATCCCTTCTGCGGCTTCATCGGGAATTTCGATGTCGAAGGCTTCCTCAAGAGCCATAACCAACTCGACGGTGTCGAGTGAATCAGCTCCCAGATCATTCTGAAAGTTGGACTCAGGTTTGACTTCGCCGGCATCGACGCTGAGCTGCTCCGTAACGATCGAACGGACTTTTTCGAGGATCGATTCCTGGGACATAGCCGTGCAGACGTGACGCCGCATCTTACGGGCTTGACCCATGCTCGCCTTCGTGGCGTTAACAACGGTGACGGCAGGCCTGCATGAATGGCTCAGTGGCACCCGCGACGGGTACCTTGATTTCAAGTCATCCGCATCGGAACGGGCACATGTCCCACGCCGTCAAGATCTACGACACATGCATCGGTTGCACACAATGTGTGCGTGCTTGTCCCTTGGACGTCCTCGAAATGGTGCCCTGGGACGGCTGTAAGGCTGGCCAAATTGCTTCCTCTCCTCGCACTGAGGATTGTGTGGGCTGCAAGCGTTGCGAGACTGCTTGCCCCACAGACTTCCTCAGTATTCGTGTCTATCTCGGGGACGAAACGAGTCGAAGCATGGGCTTGTCCTACTAAATCCAGCTTTTATACCCATAAGATCAGCCCGGCACCGCCGGGTTTTTTTGTATGTGCGGAATCGTTGCGGTGATCGGTTCGCGAGATGCGGCCCCGCTGCTGCTTGAGGGTCTGCGTCAGCTGGAGTATCGGGGCTACGACTCAGCTGGAGTGGCCACTGTTGAAAATGGCGCCCTGCACTGTGTGCGCGCCAAGGGCAAGTTGGTGAATCTCACGGCTCGGCTGGAGAAAGAAGGAGCGCCAGGTCTCTGCGGCATTGGCCACACCCGCTGGGCGACCCACGGCAAGCCAGAGGAGCGCAACGCCCACCCCCATCGCAACGGTTCAGGGGCAGTGGCCGTCGTGCAAAACGGCATCATTGAAAACCATCGCAGCTTGCGAGATCAGCTCACTGCCAGTGGGGTGATGTTCGTCTCCGAAACGGACACGGAGGTGATCCCTCATTTGGTGGGGGCTGAGCTGGATCGTCGGGTGTCTGCTGGAGAGAAGCCCAGTGGTGCGTTGTTGCTGCAGTCCTTACAGGCGGTGTTGCCAGTCTTGAAGGGTGCTTATGCCTTGGCTGTGGTGTGGGCCGATGTCCCTGGGGCCTTGGTGGTGGCACGACGTGCAGCCCCGCTCTTAATCGGTTTGGGAGAAGGAGAATTCATCTGCGCGAGTGACACGCCCGCCTTAGCAGGATTGACGCGCACGATTCTGCCGATGGAAGACGGGGAGGTTGCTCTCCTGACCCCTCTTGGTATCGAGCTTTACGACGAGCATGGGGACCGCCAGCAGCGCACTCCTTCTGTGCTTAGCAACCAGGAAGGGGTTGCTGATAAGCGCCACTTCCGCCATTTCATGCTGAAGGAGATTCATGAGCAGCCGGAAACGGCGGCCCTTTGGGTGGCTCGCCATCTCCCGGCCGGATTGACGGCGGCTAATCCTGTTGCACTTCCTTTTGCGGAAGCGTTCTACGACAATGTGGACCGGATTCAGATCCTGGCCTGCGGCACGAGCCGCCATGCAGCACAGGTGGGGGCCTACCTGTTGGAGCAATTTGCTGGAATCCCTACAAGCGTTTTTTACGCAAGCGAGTTCCGGTACGCACCGCCGCCGCTGGCGCCCAACACCCTCACGATTGGGGTAACGCAGTCGGGGGAAACGGCAGACACGCTCGCTGCTCTCGCGATGGAACGCGCCCGCCGCGCTTCCCATTCAAATCCGGTCTTCGCCAGCCGCCAGTTGGGGATCACCAACCGTGCCGAAAGTTCCCTGGCCCGTCAAGTGGACGACATCCTCGACATTGGTGCAGGCATCGAGGTGGGTGTGGCTGCCACTAAGACGTTCATGGGCCAGCTGTTGGCTTTTTATGGCTTGACATTGGCGTTTGCCGCCAGGAGAGGTGGGCGCTCGGATCAGGAGATTGCCGGCCTGGTTCAGGAGCTGCGCCAATTGCCTGATCAATTGCGCGCCTTAGTTGACGATCATGACCAGCGCTCGGCTGAGCTGGCCCATAGCTTTGCAGAAACCCAGGATGTGATTTTCTTGGGGCGCGGCATCAACTACCCCATTGCTTTGGAAGGGGCTCTCAAACTCAAAGAGATCAGCTATATCCACGCTGAGGGCTATCCGGCCGGCGAGATGAAGCATGGACCGATTGCACTGCTCGATTCGTACGTGCCGGTGGTGTCGATTGCAATGCCAGGGGTGGTGTTTGAAAAGGTGCTGAGCAACGCGCAGGAAGCGAAGGCCCGTGATGCGCGACTCCTTGGTGTGGCGCCTAAGGGGCCAGACACCGATTTGTTTGATGATCTCTTGCCTATTCCTGAGGTGAGTGAGTGGATCAGCCCCCTATTCACTGTGGTGCCCATGCAGCTTCTGAGTTATCACATCGCAGCTCACCGGGGTCTGGATGTGGATCAACCGCGCAATTTGGCCAAGAGCGTCACGGTTGAGTGAGTGTGGTTTAGGTGGGTCAAACCATCCACAACCCGTTGCTGCAGGTCTGCGCCCAGGATTCAAAGCAGTAGCGGGTTTGGTAAGGAGCAGGTGCAGTCGCTTGGATACCCGACCTCAACGC
>JASJLK010000078.1:0-31330 GCA_037620855.1 Synechococcus sp. ChBW.bin.23
TGCCATCAGATCAGGTGGAAGGCGAATGCTTGAAGGGAGATCTGGGCGATCTGTTGAGCCAGCTGCCTGAATTGCAGGGAAAAGTGTTGCGAATGCGCTACGGGATGGATGGGGAAGAGCCGATGAGCCTCACTGGTATTGCTAAATCGATGAAGATGAGCCGTGATCGGACGCGAAGACTTGAACGCGAAGGCTTAGAAATGTTGCGCCAGGGTGATGCACAACTCCAGGCTTATATTCTTGTTTAAAAGTTGATTTAGAAGAATTCATCAAAGTTGTCAAAATCAACAGCTTTGAAGTTCCCTGATTCCACTTGAGTCATCAGTCGTTCCAGCTGAACCCACAGGCCCCCGCCTGTAAGAATTGAAAGCAGCATGGCAACTAAGTAGCCAGCACCAGACGCGAAGCCGAACACTTGAAGCGCCCCGCCGATAAACAGGGTAATGCCGAGGAGAGTGCCTGAATAACTCATCGTGACTTCTGCTGTGCCAAGGGGCAAAAGGGAGAGGCGATCTTGCTTCCAACCGTCTAAGCGAATCTGGATCAGCTTTGCAAAAGTGAGCCCACACAACACACCAATGGCAAGTCCCAGCCCAGCCACGAGATAAGGAGGCTGACTGATGGGCGCGTATTCCAACAAAATTTCACTGGGATCAAGATCACCAAAGAAATCACTGAGCGCATCGAGATCTGCTTGGTCTAACTCGATGGGCATGAGGTCAGGGGCTAATCCCATAACAGTGAGGTTGTGAGTGTGAGTTGAAAGCGTTGGTGGGACCCTAGGCGGCAGCTAGTGGGTTCAGTTGCTGCAGCATGCGCCCCGCAATCCGGCGAGGACTGAATGTACGTCCGAGCAAGGAAGTCAGGGACCTGATGTCTTTTGTACTGAGGCGATCGTCACGCACAAGTGTGAGCAGCATGCGTCTGCGAAGGTCGGCGCCATCCTTACTCAGCAGCAAGCGCAAACCGGCCCCCGCTACTGGGATCAGCTCAGCACCAGGGGTGGGCGCATCGCTCCCCACAATGTCAAGGAGGCTTTCCAGTCGTTCGAGACGAAGGTGACCCTCAGAATCAAACAAGACCTCCAGAAGCTTTTCGCGCATCTCTTTAGTGTCTCCAGCTAAGAGGCGTTTGGCCACATAGGGGTAGGCCACAGCAATGATTTTGAAATCTGGATCAAGACGAAGGGCAAGACCTTCTTGGCTCACAACGGCCCGGATGATCAGAGCGAAGCGAGCGGGCACTCGGAATGGATAGTCGTACATCAATTCTGAAAAGCGATCGGTAATCGCTTTGAAATTGAAGGTGCCCACGGAGTCACCCAGGCTTCCGCCCAACACTTCTCTCAGCGGAGGAATGATCGACTCCAGGTCTGCATTGGGTGCCAAAAATCCCAACTCTTGGAAATCATTAGCTAAGGCTGAAAAGTCCTTATTAATCAGGTGAACGACCGCACCAGTGAGCGTTAAACGGTCGGAATCACTGATCGAGTCCATCATTCCGAAGTCCACGTAGGCCACGTGACCGAGGTCTCCGGTTTGGCCACTCAGGGCAAATAAATTTCCAGGATGAGGATCTGCATGGAAGTATCCGTATTCGAGAAGTTGTTGCAGGCCGCTAATCACACCCGTGCGGATGAGGGCGGGGGGGTTGAGACGTTGAGATTTCAACTCCTGCCGGTCTCTCATCTTGGTTCCATGAATCCAAGAGGTGGTGAGCACGCGCCTGGCTGATAACAGCCTTTCAACTTTTGGGATCGTGACAGCTGGATTATCCGCAAACAGGGCAGAAAATCGTTCGGCATTGTCGGCTTCGCAGAAGTAATCAATTTCTTCAAACAGGCTGCGACCAAATTCATCGATGATTTCTCCCAATCCGAAGCCCAAGTTGAGCGGTAGAAACGGTGCTCCCAAGACGCCTAAGGTGCGTATCAGCACCATGTCGCGGCGTAAAATAAAGGCGAGATTGGGTCGCTGCACCTTCACGGCAACCCAATGTTGACCGTGCAAACGCGCCTTGTAGACCTGACCCAGACTGGCTGCTGCAACAGGGACGTCAGGAAAGTCTTCGAAAAGTTGCTCCACCGGAGCTCCTAGCTCTGCTTCAACGGTTTGAAGCGCGATCGCGTGGTCGAAGGAGGGGAGATCATCCTGAAGCTTGGTGAGTTCATCGAGCCAATCGCGGCGGATCAGATCTGGCCGTGTGGAAAGGGCTTGTCCCACTTTGATGAAACAGGGCCCCAGATTGGTCAGGGTGCGGAGCAGGGTTCTGCCCAGTTTGCGCTGCACCTCTGAATCTTTGCTTCTGCCGCGCAGAAGCAAGCTGACTACTAAGCCAGTGAGTGCCCAAATGATTTGGACCACCCGCGGCAAATAAATCCAGGGTCTCAGTAAGAGCCAGCGCGCATCTTTGCCAGGTGAGTAACGCATTCGCTCTTCGGAAGCGTCTTTGGATTGCGTGTTATTGGCCAAACTTGTTCGCTCTGCCATATCTAACGCGTCTCGACTCTTCAGAGAGTCAATCTTAGGCAGATCGTTCCTTCAAATCGTTTCATTGGCCACTGCATTGCCATCGTTGTTGTGTAGTTGTCTTTTCGATCCGTTGGTCTCTGCGCGATCCCTGCCCTACTCCAACAGTGTTCTGAGTGATCAATGCCCCTCGCGATCCAATCTGTAAGGCGATCGATTTGGTTTATAAGAAGAAGCGCAGGCCCTTATGCACTCCTTAATTTCATTACTACGGCCTGATCGGAGGTTGCCTCTTCACTTGCCGGTGCATGGTCGGGGCAAAGCGTTACCACCTGCTCTGAAGCGCTTGCTGCGGCAGCCACCCGGTAGTTGGGATCTCCCAGAACTTCCAGAGATTGGAGGTCCACTTGAAGGAGAAGGAGCTGTTGCTGATGCGCAAGCACAACTGGCATCTCTTTTGGGTGTTGATGGTTGTTGGTTCGGTGTGAACGGGGCAACCGGTTTGCTCCAAGCAGCACTTTTGGCCCTGGCTGGACCTGGGCAGGCGGTGTTGTTGCCGCGTAATGCCCATCGCAGCTTGATTGCTGCCTGTGTGTTGGGAGGGATCCGACCTGTTTTTTTACCCGTTCCTTTCCTGTCTGATCGTGGACATCCTGGTGCCATGTCTGCGCAGTGCTTGGAGAGAGCGCTCACGGCCTTGCCTTCCATCCCCGAGGCGATCGTGGGCGCCGTGTTGGTTTATCCCACATATCACGGTTATGCCTCCGATCCCACACCGTTAATTGCAGCCCTGCATCGTCGCGGCTTGCCCGTGCTTGTGGATGAAGCGCACGGCACCCACTTTGCCTTCGCCGCTGGTGAGGCCCTACCTCGCTCCTCTATGCAGGCGGGCGCTGACCTCGTGGTGCATTCGTTGCATAAATCAGCACCTGGCCTCGGGCAGACAGCCGTGCTTTGGCTCCAAGGCAAGCGTGTGAGTTCGGAAGCCTTGCAAGCGTCGCTGCTCAGATTTCAGACCAGCAGCCCTAGTGCTCTGTTGTTGGCTTCTTGTGAGGCAACTTTGAATTGGATGCTGACCCCGGCGTGGGAGCGCCTGCTGCATCGAAGACTGAAGGAGGCACACCAGCTTGCAGATCGCCTTCGTGCTGCAGGACTGCCGTTGAGCCCGAGTGATGACCCCTTGCGTTTGATTTTGGTGACTGCGGAAAGGGGAATCAGCGGTTTGGATGCCGATGCCTGGTTCATGCAACGGGGATTGATCGCTGAACTCCCAGAACCTTTTTGTTTGACCTTCTGCTTGGGCTTGGCATCCCAGCGTGGCTTGGCTTCACGTATGCAACGGCTATGGCGAAAACTCCAGTTGTCCCAACCCAGTTCTGCGCCCTTGCAACCACTCCTTTTGCCGCCTATGGAGACCAGCTCAACTCCTGAACTGCTTCCAGCGCTTGCCGTTAGGGCTCCAGCCTGTGAGCTGTCTCTTCAAGACAGTGGTGGCCGAATTGCCGCCGAAATGATTTGTCCTTATCCACCAGGGATTCCATTGCTCATCCCTGGAGAAAGGATTGGATCGGATCGGTTGGGGTGGTTGTTGGATCAGCACCGGAGATGGCCGGAACTTGTGCCCGGTAAGGTGAAAGTCCTGGCTGAAGGGCCGCAGGTGCAACTGGGGTGATTTCAGACGTAGTAAGCAGCAGCCAAGGCAAAACCAAGAAGGGTTTTGATCGCAAGCGCCTGCTCAGTGGATTGCTGGCTGGAGCTTTCGGGTTGCTGGTGGTGGGCCTTGGCGGGTGGTGGTTCACGCTCGCGTTGGGGGTGATCGTGCATTTGGGTTTGTTGGAATTTTTCCGAATGGCCCAGTTCAAAGGCATGAGACCTGCCACGAAAACAACGCTTGTGGCATGCCAGCTCTTGCTGTTCAGCACGCAGTGGGCCAACTCAGGAGGTCTTCCTGCTCTATTGCCTGATGCGGTGCTGCCTTTATCGGGTGCAGCAATTTGTGGTTGGTTGCTCTTGCAGCCCAAAACCGGATCCATTGCTGATGTTGCAGCATCAATTTTTGGCTTGTTTTATCTCGGCTTCCTTCCAAGCCATTGGTTAAGGCTTCGCAATCTGAAAGATTTTGATATTGCTCCTATCTTGCAGCGTTTAAGTATTGATAATTCCTGGCTTTCATCGGGATTATTAATCACTCTTGCGGCTTGCTTGATGGTTGTCGCTAGTGATATTGGTTCTTACATGATTGGTCGTCGGATTGGACGTTATCCTTTGTCTCCAATCTCTCCGTCGAAGACGATCGAGGGGGCAATCGGAGGTGCATTGTGCTCTGTCCTGGTAGGAGCTTTGATGGCAAGCCTTATGGGGTGGACATTGGGTTGGCTAAGTGGTGGTTTGCTTGGAGCGTTGGTGGCGTTATTTGCTCTTGTAGGTGATCTAACTGAATCGATGATGAAACGCGATGCAGGTGTTAAAGACTCTGGCGATGCTCTACCTGGTCATGGAGGGATTCTTGATCGAATCGATAGTTATTTATTTACCCCTGCCGTGGTCTATTACGCCTTGATTTTGGTGATGCCTTTGATCGCAAACTAGCGTTTAAATACTGAAAGTTAGGGGCTAATGATTGACTTCCCTTGAAGAATTAATTGGCCTGCTTTGAGGTGCGCATTTTGTATGTGAATCCCGGGATCCATGGGCAATGAAAATGATTTTCCTGTCTCGAGATGGGTGATCTGGATGGTGCCCTCAGAGGCCTGTAGACCAAACCGAGCGCGAACAGGGTCTTGCGTTGCAATCACGGCAGCCTGCAATTCCAGTAAGTCGTCGTCGATGCTCAAAGAGCGAAGAGGCGTTAGCCCCATCAATTGCTCACTGAGGAGATCTCCCAACCACCTCCAACGATCAGTGGCGAGAGCGCGGTTGAGATCGGCTCCGCTTAAAACAACCTCCCCATCAATGTTGAAGGGATGGGAGAACTGAATTGGCTGGCCAGGCTGGGAGGGATTGATGTGTGCTCGAAGGGCACCTGTTTTCAGTTCTGCAAGCAATAGGGGGAGTTTCTGAAAACTCACTTTGCGGGCCGTCAAGGACACACCGTCCAGCTTGCCCCTCAGGAGTTGCAAGGCTGATCCTTGCAGGTTCAGCTTTAACTCACCCACCTCATCGCATTGACTACGGATCCAAAGCTGCAGACCATTGGAAAGCAGTTGAAGCAGCGGTCCAGAGCTAGTTGCATTCATGAAAGGCATTCTGATCCCAGCCAGCGTTGTGCCACCAACTCCGGCTGATCGATGTGGGGAAGATGCCCGCAGTTGGCAACCGATTCAAGCCTGTCTCCCAACAAGTCCTGAGCGGCCCGTTTTTGAGGAGCGCGCAGGATCCGATCTTGTTCACCCAAGAGCACATGCAAAGGCTGGGAGGGAAGTGGGTTGCCACAACCTGCAAAGCCTCCGCTGCGGGCAAAGGACGCCAGGGAACGTGCCCATCCAGGCACCTTGAGATGCAGGGAAGCAATCTCAATTTCAGGCTCTCCAACGTTGCTGTCTGGATCGGCGAAGGCTTGTCTGCATAAACTTCGTCTCACGCCTGGTCTGCCTAAAAACCACACCCCAACTTTGTCGAGGACTGGAGGCAGTGGCATCGGTTTGCCATCCAGTCCTGCTGGAGCCAGAAGCAACAACCTATCGATCCGGTGAGGATGCCGCCGCGCGAGTTCCATGGCAACAGATCCACCCATTGATGCCCCGATCACTCCGATGCCTTCGTCTGATGGCAAGGTGTCGAGAAGTGCATCGAGATGGTTCATAACCAGCTCAGGTCCGTAGCTGGTTTGTTCTGGTCTTGGGCAGAACCCAAATCCGAATAGATCGGGAATGATCAGCGTGTTGTTGGTTTTGAGCAGGGGCACCAAGCGTCGGAATTCCAGATTGGAGCTATCAAATCCATGCAGCAACAGCACTGGTGGACCACTGCCCACTGTGACCACTGGGTAGTGGTCTGGTCCCCCATCGCTGCAAAAGAGTTCCAACCAGTCCAAACCTTGCAGCAGCTCACGGGCCAGAGGGTCGAGAAGTGTGGAGGCTGCGTTTTCGAGAATGAGCTTGTTCGTCAAGCTTCTGTCTCCAGCGACGTGCTGATGGTGCGACTGTCAGCGTCGGTGCTCACGAGAGCTTCAAGCAGATCGGTTTCTGTGACGTCGAAGGGGAGATGGTGTAAGTCGGATCCTGGCCGGCAGGCGAAGCTGCAAATGGCGCGCAAGTCATGCAACCCGGTTTCTCCCAGTCCAAGCTCTTGGAGCGTGACTGGGACTCCAAGCTGTTTGAGCAAGGGCAGAAGTTGACGACGGGATTGAGCAGCTAATTGATTACCACCAAGGCGTTCTTCAAGCCGGAGCTGCACAAGAATGCCGAAGCCCACTTTTTCACCGTGCAACTTGCCGTGACAGGCAGGCAATTGCGTTAAGCCGTTATGAACCGCATGGGCTGCAACCGTTCTGCACTGCGCTCCTCCAAGGCCACCGATCACACCGGCGGTAAGACCACAGGCTTCAGCGACCCGTACCCAGGCCTCGCTGTCAGGACGAGCCATGGCATCAAGGGCATCAATTAAGAGTTGATCGCGGAGCACCCGGGCCATTTGAACAGCTTGTTGGATGATTCCGTCCGTGCTGGATCCGCTCCCTACAGACGCTTCGTACCACTTCGCGAGCGCGTCTGCGATGCCACTGGCCAGGGTTTGATTCGGTGCTTGACGAACCAGACCGTGATCAAAAATCAAGAGATCTGGGCAAGCATCGAGTGTCTCGTCAGAAACAAAAGCTCCATCTTTCGTGTAGATATTGGCGAGTGCTGTCCACCCTGCGCAGGTCGCGGCACTGAGCGGCACTGTGATGCAAGGAAGCTTGAGGCGAAAAGCCAAGAGTTTTCCTGCATCTAAAACCTTTCCACCACCAGCTGCAATCACGCAATCACAAGCTGCTTCCTTCAGCAAAGCTTCAAGGCGAATGAGGTCCTCCTCGCAGCAGTCGAAGTTGAGTTGGGCCTCTAAAACTGTGAGAGCGCTTTCAGTGAGATCAGTTTTAAATCCAGCACGGATGGCGTGGGTTGCAGGACTACGTCCAAGCAGTGCAGGTCTCTGACAGAGATCAGCAATGGCAGGAAGGCTTCGTTGCCAAGCCTGCTCCCCCCTAATGACCCGGGAAGGAGCGATGGCGTGGGTGTGGCAAACCAACGACGTGGTCATGTTTGCCTCAAACCCCAGCGTTAGCCAATTGGGGTGTGACTGGGGTGGTGGTGTTGAGGTGGCGAACAACCACTTTTTTATCGTGGTCGATGTCTACTTCAGCGAAATCACCTTCCTTAATACGGCCGGTGAGGAGTTCCTCCGCCAGGCTGTCTTCGAGAAGGCGCATCACCGCACGACGCAAAGGTCTTGCCCCGTAAGCAGGGTTGTAGCCCTCCTCTACAAGACGTTCCTTGAAGGCATTGGAGACAGTCAAGGTGATCCCTTTGTCACCAATTCGTGCGAATACCTCTTTGAGCATAATTTCCGCGATGTCTTTAACTTCCTCACGATTGAGTTGACGGAAGACGATGATTTCATCGAGTCGGTTAAGGAATTCAGGCCGGAAATACTGCTTTAATTCCTCGTTTACAAGAGATTTAATCCTGTTGTATTGATTCTCCTCGGCATTTTCACCAGAGAATTCGAAGCCAAGTCCACCGCCACCTTTCTCAATCACTTTCGAACCAATGTTCGAAGTCATGATGATCAAAGTGTTTTTGAAATCAACCGTCCTTCCTTTGGAATCGGTCAGGCGACCGTCTTCTAGAAGTTGTAAAAGCAAGTTGAAAACGTCGGGATGAGCCTTCTCAATTTCATCAAAGAGCACAACGGTGTAAGGACGACGGCGAACCGCTTCTGTGAGCTGTCCTCCTTCGTTAAATCCCACGTATCCCGGAGGAGAACCGATCAATTTGCTGACCGTATGTCTCTCCATGAACTCCGACATGTCAAGACGAATCATCGCCTCTTCGCTACCGAAGAAATAAGAGGCTAGGGCCTTGGTGAGCTCTGTTTTGCCTACGCCTGTAGGGCCCGAGAAAATGAAGCTAGCGATAGGACGGTTGGGGTTTTTAAGGCCGACTCGTGCACGACGAATTGCCTTGGAGACTGCCTTCACAGCTTCGTCCTGTCCGATCAATCGTTGATGAAGAGTTTCCTCCATGTTCAACAGTTTGAAGGACTCACTTTCTGTAAGCTTTTGAACTGGAACCCCAGTCCATGAGGCCACGATGTGAGCAATATCTTCTTCATCCACTACAGGGGTGGTGAGAAGTAGAGGTTGTGCTGTTGATCCTTCTGATGCAATAGAGGACATGTCTTCCCCTGCTGCTGCCTCAGTCGTTTGGCCGGAATCCTCACTATTAACAGGGATTTCTTCTCTGCTGCTTTGCAACAATGTACGTATCTTTTCACGCAACTCAACTTCTTTATCGCGTAGTTCTCCTGCGCGATTAAAATCTTGATTGCGAACAGCATCCTCTTTTTCTTTTTGGACGGCGCGAAGCTCTTTGTCAACTTCCTTGGCTGCAGGAGGCAACTTGGAATTCAGTAACCGAACTCTGCTTCCAGCTTCATCAATCAGATCTATGGCTTTGTCGGGAAGGAAACGATCGGAGATGTAGCGATCCCCCAATGTTGCAGCTGCGTCGAGGGCAGCGTCGGTGATTTTGAGGCGATGATGCTGCTCGTAGCGCTCACGCAGTCCTTTCAGAATTTCAATAGTTTCTGGAATGGAAGGTTCGCCTACGGTTACCGGCTGGAAACGACGCTCCAAAGCCGCATCGCGCTCAATGTGTTTGCGGTATTCATCCAGCGTGGTTGCTCCGATGCATTGGAGTTCACCTCGGGCTAACGCTGGCTTGAGAATATTTGCTGCATCAATCGCACCTTCAGCTGCCCCAGCACCGATCAAGGTGTGAACTTCGTCGATCACCAAGATCACATTGCCGGCTGATCTGATCTCTTCCATGATCTTTTTCAGCCGTTCCTCAAACTCACCGCGGTATTTCGTGCCTGCAACAAGTAAACCGATATCAAGTGTGAGAACTCGCTTCTCTTCAAGAATGTCAGGGATATCGCCTTGCTGAATCCGTTGAGCCAAGCCCTCAGCAATAGCAGTTTTGCCAACGCCAGGTTCGCCGATGAGAACCGGGTTGTTTTTTGTGCGTCGGCCCAGAATTTGAATGACCCGTTCTATTTCCTTTTGGCGTCCAACAACCGGATCAAGCTTTGCTTCGGTAGCAAGCTGAGTGAGGTTGGTGCCAAATTCGTCCAATGTTGGGGTTTTCGTGGACCCTTTGGCTCCACCACCACCACCAGCACCAACCTCAGCGGTTTCACCGAGCATGCGAATCACTTGAGTGCGCACCTTCGCCAGGTCAACTCCAAGATTTTCGAGCACTCGTGCTGCAACTCCTTCTCCCTCGCGAATGAGACCTAGGAGGAGATGCTCAGTGCCGATGTAGTTGTGACCGAGCTGCCTTGCTTCTTCTAGAGAGAGTTCAAGAACACGCTTGGCACGGGGCGTGAAAGGGATCTCAACAGCAACAAAGCCGGATCCTCTCCCAATGATTTTTTCAACTTCAACTCGAGCATCTTTGAGATTGACGCCCATCGACTTGAGAACCTTGGCGGCGACGCCGGTGCCTTCACCGATCAAACCCAACAAAATTTGCTCAGTTCCAACAAAGTTGTGGCCGAGGCGACGAGCCTCCTCTTGGGCCAGCATGATCACTTTGATGGCCTTCTCGGTAAACCGCTCGAACATCTTGAGGGCCGTTAATGGTGAAACTAAGCTATCAGGGATAAAGAGTTGTTGTGATCACTCTCGATACCAACCCAGATCCCAGTATTGATTTGGGGTAAGGCCCTGTAAAAGTGTTAATCAATGCAGAAATGTAGTGCGGGTTTCTGTTCGATCAGTGCGGGTATCCCTACCAGCTGAGTGCTGAATTCAGTTGATTTCTCTTTGTATTTCTAGCGACTGAATCAAGGCGTCCTTGCCGTCGCGGTAGTAACGGTCACGGCGACGTACGGTCTGGAATCCAAACGAGCTGTAAAGAGTGCGTGCCCCGTAGTTGTCTTCAGCCACATCAAGGATGGCGTGTCTCGCCCCTGCGCTGCTGGCATCCAGCAGCAGCCGTTTCAAAACAGTTCGGCCCAGCCCGCGGCGCCGTTCCTCTGGTTCAACCCCAAGCACGGTGATTTGGAGTTCATCCAAAACAACCCAGCCGCAGGCCATTGCCAACAATGTGTCTGCGCTAGCAGCAATCCCGATACAAATTCGCTGCGAGTCGGAGAGTTCTCGCTCCCAATGGTCTGAAGTCCAAATGCCATTGAGGGCTCGGGCATCGAGTTTCAGGCATGCCAGAGCATGCGTTCGACTGAGTCGGATCGTTTGGGGCTCAGGGTTGAGAAGCATCACTTCCTAGATTGCCTAGATCGCCTATTGCTGACGACGCCTTGGCCACACCTTATGAATCCGGCTGTGATCCCGTCAGCCCCAATCGCAACCTGGCTCCCGTGTCGGCTGCGCTCGATGATCAAGGCCGTCTGATGGTGGGGGGCTGCCGTCTGAGCGAACTCGCAGAGCGATATGGCACCCCGCTTTACGTTCTTGATGAGGTCAGCATTCGTGCCTCAGCGCAGGAGTATCGCGAAGCTCTAAGGCGTCATTACCCCGGTGATTCCCTTGCCGTGTATGCATCCAAAGCCCATAGCTCACTTGCATTAACCGGGCTCGTGGCCTCAGAAGGGCTTGGTCTTGATGCCGTGTCCGCTGGAGAGCTGCTCACAGCACTTAACGGCGGCATGCCACCGGAACGCATGGTGCTGCATGGGAACAACAAATCTGTTGAGGAGCTCGACCTCGCCTACAGCCATGGCGTGATGGTGGTAGCTGATAACCAGCACGATCTGGATTGCCTGGCTGAGCTTGTTCCTAAGGGAGGAGCACCAGTTCGCTTGATGCTGCGTTTCACGCCGGGCATCGAATGCCATACCCACGAGTACATCCGTACAGGACACTTAGACAGCAAATTCGGGTTTGATCCCGATCAGTTGCACCCCGTGCTGACAGCCTTAGCAGGGTGTGACTGGGCTCGAGTTGAAGGCCTCCATGCACACATCGGGTCACAGATTTTTGAACTGGATCCGCATCGCGATTTGGCGTCTGTCATGGCTGATGCCCTCAAGTTGGCCCGTGAGCTCGGTCACCCAGTGCGTGATCTCAATGTTGGCGGAGGACTCGGAATTCGCTACGTCGAATCCGACGATCCACCGTCGATTGATGCTTGGGTCAAGGTGGTGGCAGAAGCGGTGACCGTGGCGTGCCGGGAGCGAAGTCTGGAATTGCCGCGTTTGATGTGCGAGCCGGGTCGTTCACTGGTGGCGTCCAGTGGCGTGACGGTTTACACCGTGGGCGCGCGCAAGGTGGTTCCAGGGATTCGCACCTACGTCTCCGTTAACGGTGGCATGAGCGATAACCCGCGGCCGATTACATACCAGTCGCTCTACACGGCATGCCTTGCTGACCGCCCCTTGGCGCCGGCAGACGAAACGATCACCTTGGCTGGGAAGCACTGTGAATCAGGCGACGTGTTGCTCAAGGATTTGTCGTTTCCGTCTTGCAGCAGCGGTGAGGTACTGGTGGTCCTTGCAACGGGTGCTTACAACCTCTCGATGAGCTCGAACTACAACCGGATTCCGAGACCCGCAGCTGTATTGGTGCATCAAGGACAGGCTGAACTGATTCAGCGGCGTGAGCAGCCAGAGGATTTACTGCGTTATGACCTGATGCCAGATCGCTTGCGCTCGGTACAATTAGATTGAATTTATGAGAGGTGCATAAACGGAATGGCGGTGCTGCAACTTCGCCTGCTGATCGACGTTTTATGCGCTTCTGCTCTCGGTTTTCTTCTCTTCACGAGAGTCAACGAGCAGCGAACCCTTTGGCTGTTGAGGGGCTACCTCTTTCTCGTTGCTCTCGCTTGGTTCGTCAAGCGATTTTTTAATCTCCCGCTGACATCGACTTTGGTCGATGCATTAGTTCTAGCTTGCTCACTTTCTCTAGCCATTCTTTGGCAGGGAGAATTGCGCCGCTTGATGGAGTTACTCGGAACGGGGCGGCTCGCCGTTCTGTTGGGTAATCCTCAAAGCAAGCTCAGAGCGACCGCCAGCACCGTCGCCCAATTAACCGATGCTGCAGGTCGACTTTCGAAATCTCGCCGTGGTGCCTTGATCTTGGTGGATTTAGGCAGTGACTTGCGCCCAGAGGATTTCCTGAATCCAGGGGTGACCGTCGACGCTCAGTTGAGCAGTGAGCTTTTGCTCAACTTGTTTGCTTCCGACACACCTCTCCATGACGGTGCAGTGGTGCTAAGGGGCAATCGCATTCTTTCTGCTGGCGTGATCTTGCCGCTGTCGCGTCAAGGCAACAGTCGCTATGGCACAAGACACCTCGCGGCCTTAGGCATTACCGAACGCTTCGACCGCTGCATTTGTGTCGTGGTTTCTGAAGAAACAGGCACGTTGTCGCTCGCGAATCAGGGCAAGCTCGAACGTCCGATCACCAGTTCGCGTCTTCAGGATTTATTGACCGAGTTGATGGCGGCTCCGGTGTCCTCAGCCTCAGCGAAAACCGGGTCTTCACGTAGCGTGAAAAATGCTTCACAGGACTCATCGCTTTGAGTCAACGCTTGGTCACTAGTTCAGATGACGCTCGGATTGAGGTTTGTCCTGCCGAGATCAATCCTCAGCGTTTGCCCGCTCATGTGGCAGTGATCATGGATGGCAACGGACGCTGGGCGCAATCAAGGGGTTTACCGCGTGTAATGGGGCATCGGGCAGGTGTTGAGGCCCTGAAAGCGACCTTGCGTCGTTGCAGCGATTGGGGTGTGAAGGCTCTTACCGCCTACGCCTTCTCCACAGAAAACTGGTCGCGCCCAGGCGATGAAGTGAATTTTTTGATGACGTTGTTTGAGCGGGTGCTCGAACGCGAGCTTCAGGTTTTGGAGGCGGAGAGGGTTCGGATCCGTTTTCTTGGCGATCTTGAGCCCTTGCCGTCCCGTCTGCAGTCATTGATCGAGGAAGCGACGAAGCGCACGGCTTTGAACGATGGAATTCATTTCAACGTATGCACCAACTACGGAGGACGGCACGAGCTGGTTATCGCAGCCAGACGGCTGGCTGAACGGGCAGCAACCGGGGAGCTTGACCCCTCTGACATTGACGAGCACACCCTCGCTGGAGAGCTGTTCACAGCCGGTGAAATCGATCCCGATCTTTTGATCCGCACCAGTGGTGAACATCGAATCAGCAATTTTTTGCTGTGGCAGCTCGCTTACGCCGAAATCCACGTCACCGATGTCCTCTGGCCTGATTTCGATCGTGAGGCCTTAGTGGGTGCGTTTTTGGATTATCAAAGTCGAACCCGTCGCTTTGGGGGATTAGTGGTCTAATCGCCGATGCTCTGGGATCCTGATGGTTCGAGGTTCATTCTCAGGGTTGATGACGGAAGCGGTTGAAGTGCGCCATGACTGGACGCGAGGCGAGATCGAAGTGCTTTTGGATCTTCCCCTGATGGATTTGCTATGGCGTGCTCAGGGGGTGCATCGTGCGACCAACCCTGGATATCACGTCCAGTTGGCCTCGCTGTTGAGTGTCAAAACCGGTGGGTGCGAAGAAGACTGTGCTTATTGCCCTCAATCGATGCATCACAGCAGTGATGTCACAGGCCAGCCCGAATTGCAGGTGGCTCCTGTTTTAGAGCGAGCCAAAGCTGCTAAGCAGGCTGGTGCGGACCGATTTTGCATGGGCTGGGCTTGGCGTGAAATCCGCGAAGGTGCCCCATTCGACGCCATGTTGCAGATGGTGAGTGGCGTACGTGCCTTGGGGATGGAAGCTTGCGTCACCGCTGGAATGCTGACCGATGACCAGGCAAAACGTCTCGCAGAAGCGGGTCTAACGGCCTATAACCACAACCTTGATACCAGTCCTGAGCACTACGACAAAATCATCACGACTCGGACCTTCCAAGAACGCCTGGAGACGCTTGAGCGGGTGCGTCAAGCGGGTGTGACCCTCTGCTGCGGCGGCATCATTGGTATGGGTGAAACCGTGAAGGACCGAGCCTCCATGCTGCAGGTGCTGGCGTCGATCAATCCCCATCCGGAGAGTGTTCCGATCAATGCTCTGGTTGCGGTAGAGGGCACTCCGCTCGAGGAACTCCCCCCCATCGATCCCATCGAGTTGGTTCGCATGATTGCCGTTACGAGGATCCTGATGCCTGGCAGTCGGGTTCGCCTGAGTGCGGGTCGGGAGCAGCTCAGCCAGGAGGCGCAGATTTTGTGCTTACAAGCTGGTGCGGATTCGATTTTTTATGGTGAAACGCTCCTCACAACTGGAAATCCCGCAGTGGAGGCTGACCGTGAGCTGCTTCGTACTGCCGGTGTGCAGGCCAACTGGCACTCCCCTGCGGCTGCCTGATGGGACCGGCGATGGGAGCCAATGGGATTCAGGATGATCTTCTTGTTGCAGCTTTTTATGCCTTTACCCCGTTGGCCGAGGCGGATCAACAGGAGCTGCTAACCGCTCTGCCTCCCCTGGCGCAGGCTGAAACCGTTCTCGGTTCAGTTTTAATCGCTGCTGAAGGTGTGAACGGCACGGTCTGTGGTCCTTCTTTGGGAGTGGAGCGATTGCTCGCCCTTCTACGTAGCCAACTTCCGCTTGGTGATGCCCATTACGACTGCCTGGAGGTGAAGCGCAGCTGGAATCCTGATCAAGTGTTTCGACGCTTTAAGGCCAGGAGTAAGCGAGAGATCGTGACGCTTGGACAACCTCAAGTGGATCCTCGAGACAGTGTTGGCACCTATGTGGATCCTCAAGATTGGAATGCCTTGATTGATGATCCCAACACGCTCGTGATCGATGCGCGCAACACCTACGAGGTGGAGATAGGAAGTTTTGCAGGGGCCTTAAATCCGCGAACGGAAAGCTTCCGGGACTTTCCCGACTGGGTGGATCAGGAGCTTCGCCCTCGCGTTGCGCGAGAAGGACCTCAGCGGATTGCCATGTTTTGCACCGGAGGCATTCGCTGTGAAAAGGCCAGCAGTTTTTTGCAACAGCAGGGCTTTGGCGAAGTCCATCATTTGCGTGGAGGCATTCTTCGCTATCTCGAAGAGGTTCCAGAGCAGAACAGCCGTTGGCGAGGGGAGTGTTTCGTGTTTGATCAACGCGTTGCGCTTAATCATCAGTTGGAACGAGGTGACTACTGCCTATGCCATGCCTGCGGTTTGCCGGTTTCCTCTGAGCAGCAAACCCTGCCGAGCTACATCAAGGGCGTGCAGTGTTTGCATTGCATCGATCAATTCACAGATGCCGATCGCAGCAGATTTGCCATGCGCCAACAACAGATCGACCAGCTTCAGGCCTAGTGCTTCAGTGGCCATGTCTTGCTTTTAGGCTTCGCTTGCTGCCCATCCTCTACAGCTTTCGCCGTTGTCCCTATGCGATGCGTGCTCGCTGGGCCCTGCTCCAGGCCGGTCTCATGGTGCACTGGAGAGAAATTGAACTCAAAGCCAAGCCTGCAGCGATGCTGGAGGCTTCTCCTAAAGGCACGGTTCCGGTTCTGGTCTTAGCTGACGGCAGCGTGATCGATGAGAGTTTGGCGATCATGCGCTGGGCTTTGCAGCAGGCTGACCCCTGCGGCTTATTGGATAGAGCGGACTCGGCCTCTTCGATTGAAGAAAATGATGGGCTTTTTAAGCATCATCTCGATCGTTTCAAGTACACCGATCGTTATCCCGGAGCCTTGAAAGAGGACCATCGCCAGGCTGGTTTAGTGATCCTGCACCGCTGGAGCGAACGCATCAGCGAGAACGGCTGGCTGTTGGCTGATCGGATGACCTTGGCGGATGCGGCCCTATGGCCATTTGTACGGCAGTGGCGTCTTGCCGATGCGGTTGGATTTGATGCTGATGATCACTTGGCGCCATTGCGGGAGTGGCTCCTGCGGTTTCTTGATGACCCGATGATGGAACGGCTGATGCAAAGGGCTGATCCTTGGTCGCTAGGTGGGATGCAGCCGATTTTTCCAGCTGATGCGATTGCGATTCCTTTGGACCAACCGCTGTTTCATCTCGCCTTGGAATCCGATTGGCAAGCGGCAGTCCAGCAAGGCGCCTACCGCGTTTCAACGCGCGGCTTATCGCTCGAGCAAGTGGGATTTATTCATCTGTCTTGGCAAGAGCAGCTCCAAGGCACGTTTGATCGGTTTTATGCCGATGCTGGTGCTGTCCTAACACTCAGAATCAATCCAAAGTTGGTGTCTGCTCCGCTGCGAGCCGATGCCATCCCCACAGGTGCGCTTTTTCCGCATCTATACGGCCCGCTTCCTCTTGCCTCGGTGGTCGAGGTGAGTCCTTTCTCTTCTCTGCCCGCGTGCTGATGCTCAATGACTTAGAAGCTCAGGCTCAAGAGCGTGGCTTGCTGCTTCGCCTCAAGGTTGGACGCCCGTTAGGGCTATGGAGTTTGCGCTTAGTTGTGGCTGAACAGTTGGCTGCCGATCGCCTGCAACTTCAGGGAGAGATGAAAGCCTGGGCCTATGGCGCCACCACTGGACTGCAGCTCGACACCATGCGAGTTCGACCCCAAGCTCCTGCTGGGACGGGAGATCTGATCTGGGCCGCCACCATGGCTTGGGCGCTTGAGTCCACCCCTTGCCTGAGGGCCAGGTTATTGGCGATACGGGATGCAGAGGGCCAGCATCGGCGCTTGGTGCGTTACTTCCAGCAACGTGGCTTCAGCACGGTGCATGAGGTGGAGGCAGCTGTTTGGGACTTGCCTCTGCGGATGGTTTGGGGTGGTGCTGGTGCACTGATGACGGCGGATTGTGCCGAAGTGCAGCAGCGAGCTGCACAGCGCTGGATGGCTCAGTCGCCCGCCGCGTGATAACTGCTGCGAACCAATGGCCCACTACGCACTTGCGAAAATCCAAGGTCTGTAGCGATGGCTCCAAGCTCCGCGAATTCCGTGGGGTGCCAATAACGCGCTACTGGGATGTGGGCCAAGGATGGCCTGAGGTATTGGCCGAGGGTGATGCGCTGACAGTCCACACTTCGTAGGTCTTTTAAGGTGTCGACCACTTCGTCTTTGCTTTCGCCCAAGCCAAGCATCAGGCCGCTTTTGGTGGGTATCGATGGGGCAAGATCTCTAGCCGCGGCAAGCAGCCCAAGCGAGCGATTGTAAGTCGCCCCACGGCGGACTTCACCTTGCAGTCGCTTCACCGTTTCAAGGTTGTGGTTGAAACAAACAGGCTCTGCCTTCAGAACTGTGGCTAGACGTTGCTGTTGAGCCTGGAGCGCTTTGGCTTGATCGGCCACACCGCCCCAGAAGTCAGGGGTGAGCACCTCGATGGCGATCATGGGATTGCGGGCGCGGATCGCCGCCATTGCACTTGTGAACAAGCTGGCCCCATGGTCTTTAAGGTCATCGCGGGCTACGGCCGTGAGGACCACGTAGCGCAGTCCCATGCGAAGCACTGCTTCTGCCACCCGTTCTCCTTCCTCAGGGTTCAACGCTTCGGGCGCACGGCCTTTATCAACTTGGCAGAACGCACAACTACGGGTGCAGATGGAGCCACCTAGCAAAAAGGTTGCGGTGCCGGCTGCATAGCACTCCCCTCGATTAGGGCAGCGCCCCTCCTCGCAAATGGTGTTCAGACCATTCTGTTTGACCAGGGCTTGCACCTGTTCAATCGCAGAGGCATTGCCGATAGGTCGTCTCAACCATTCAGGTAAGCGCTCACTGGGGCGTATTTCGCTGTAACGGCTCATGCTCGTTTTCATGACCGCGTCTCTTGGAGTTTCATTCAACTGCTCGACGCCCTTCCAGAGCCCGACTCAAGGTGACGTCGTCGGCATATTCAAGTTCGCTTCCAACCGGAAGGCCGTAGGCGATTCGACTCACTTCCGTAAATGGTTTGAGTAGGCGAGCCAGGTAAAGACTGGTGGTATCCCCCTCCACGCTTGGGGTGAGCGCAAGGATCACCTCTTTGAATTCGTCTGCTGCGACCCTTTTCACGAGGCTGCTGATCTGCAGCATTTCTGGGCCGATGCCGTCCATCGGAGAGATCAGGCCATTTAAAACGTGGTAGAGGCCTGCGTATTCTCTGGTGCGTTCGAGGGCGAGCAGATCCCTTGAGTCGGCTACGACGCAAAGCAAGCCGATGGAGCGCTCTGGATTTCTGCAGATCTCACAGATGGGTTCAGCACTGAGATGGAAACAGGTTTGGCATTCCCCCACCTGACTCCTTGCTGCCAAGAGAGCATCAGCAAAACTATGGATCTGCTCTTCTGGTTGGCGCAGCAAATGGAGGGCCAGCCGTTGTGCGGTCCGTGGACCAATGCCAGGGAGACGTTCGAACTGGTCGATCAACCGTGCTAATGGTCGGGTGAAACCGCTCAGAACTCTTCTGCAAGTCTTTGAAATCTAGGCAGGGAGATCTCCGGGCAGAATGGGATGGATTCATGAACGATTCGATGCGCTTTCCGTTGCAAGTTCCGCTCCGATCGCTCCTCAGCGTTTTCTGTGTTGTGTTGCTCACCGCCTGCAGCGGTGCTGGAGCCGGCCTTAATTCGTTTCAGAGCCCTGACGGCAGATATGCCTTCCTCTATCCCACGGGTTGGACGCGGGTGGCGGTAACGGGAGGCCCAACGGTTGTTTTTCACGATCTGATCAACAGCGATGAAACGGTGAGCCTTGTGGTCTCGGAAGTGAATGCTGATAACGACCTAGGGGCACTTGGCAGCGCTGTTGCCGTTGGGGAGCGTTTGCGCCGTGACGTGATCGCCCCAGATGGCAGCGGTCGCAATGCCGAGTTGATCGAGGCACGAGAACGGGAGGCCTCAGGTCATACGTTCTATGACCTGGAGTACGCCGTGCATCTTCAGGATCGCGATCGCCATGAGCTGGCCACCGTCGTTGTTGATCGGGGCCGCTTGTACACCCTTGCAACGAGCACGAATGAAAGCCGCTGGCCTCGCGTTAAAGACTTGTTTGAATCTGTGATTACATCGTTTACATTGTTGATCTGATATGTGTCTTAATTTGTCAAGAGGTCAAAATTTTGAACATTGATGAAAGTCAATTGATGTTTGAAAATTTCTCTCCTATCATAATAATTATGAAAGTCCTGCAACAGCGGTAATTGTGCCTTTAACATTTTTTAAAAAGGTCAAAACTCGTTGGGATTGTCTTGATGATCGCCGGCAGGTTGGTGCTTGTTTGGCAGGCATGGGGGGATTATTCACAGCTTGGCTTTTGTTTTGGCCAGTTCCTACTGAAATTGAAGGTAAAGGTGTTCTGATTTATCCCGATAATGCTGGTGTTTTAAATGCCAGGTCTGCTGGTCAAGTTCTAGACGTTGATGTGCGTGTGGGTGATCGCGTTGAAAAACAGCAGGTCCTCATGACGCTTTATTTGCCTGAGCTTGAAAGTGAACTGGAGCAAGAAAAAGGCAATTTAAATCAGCTTCAAAAACAAAATATCGAGTTAAATCAGCGCGATGCATTGCGCATCGAGACTGCACGACAGGTTCGCGATACCACTCTCGCCAAGCTCAAAGATGACGAGCGACGGCTAGGTGAACTTCAGAGCACTTTTTCGGGGAAGCTTAGAAATCTTGAATGGTTATCGCGACGTGCGGTGGTGGCTCCTCTATCCAATGAAGTGGTGTCCGCAGAACAAGGACTGACCAGCACCAGCGTTGCCTTGGATGATCTCAAGATTCAAGGCAAACAGGCACTCACTATATTCCAGCAAATCAAACTTGATGTTGAGTCTGAGCAGCTCGATCGGACCTTTGTGATTGATGATCTGAAGCGTAAAATTCGTGTCAGCGAGGCGAAATTGGCCTTTGATGGCACGATTACAGCTCAGCGCGATGGCAGTGTGCTGGATCTTCAAGTGATTCCAGGTCAGACCATCAAAATGGGTGATCGTCTTGGCACGATTGGAAGGGGGGATGTCGCGCGAGGTAATGGCCCCGATCTGATAGCTGTCGCCTACTTCCCACCTGCTGATGCGCGTCGACTACCGCTTGGGTTGCCTGTTGAGGTGGTCCCGCGCTGGAACCAAAGGGGCCGGTTTGGTGGAATTGAAGGAAAAGTGAAAAATGTGCTCACGTTGCCTGCAACCCAGGAAGATATTGCAACCACAACAGGCAATGCACAGCTTGCTGAAGACTTGGCAGGAGATGGCCCAGTGATGCGGGCTGAGATCAGTTTGCAGCGTCAATCAAGGTCTGATGATGGCTTTCTCTGGACGCTTTCTAATGGCAGTGGAGTCTTCCCGATCCGTGATGGTTTGACTGTGGACACCTTTGCTTATGTGGAATGGAGATCACCGATCAGCTATGTCTTGCCCGGACTACGCTCGATTACAGGCGGTTATCGCTCACTGAGGATTGATCGCATCTTCGATCTTCCTTTCCTGCGTCAACCTGACACTCTTCCCTGATTCTGTATTCACGATGTCAATACGCCCATTACTGAAGCAAGAGATTCCTTGGTTAATCTCCGAATTGGTCATATTGATCGTGCTGTTGAATGCTAATCCGCCCGAGCTATGGTTTTGGTTTGTTGTCTTTTTGGTGATTTTTGGATATCGGATTGAGCGCTGGTGGTCTTCAAGATCTGAGATTAGTTAGGACTGTTTTCAAGGAAAACTAAGAGTTAACTGTGTTAAGACTGGATTATTTGGATTTTTAGGCATGGGTAAGAGTTCACGCAGCATGCGTGCATATGTCACATTGACATCCACAGTGGCGAATAATCGTCTCACTAAGGCATTAACGAGCTGCTCCTGGGTGATGGAAAGGTCGATTTCATTGCTCAGTCCGGTTTGATAACGCAGTTGGGTGTCTCGGAACGCCTCTTTACTGGCACCAACAGCTCGTCTGGCTGACACCAACTTCGCCAAACTTGCTTCATGGTTTAAAAAAGCTCGCTCCAGTCGTAAGCGAATCGCGTTTCGAGTGTTCGCATATTGCTCGGCGGTTGCTTGCTCTTGAAGTTGGAGTGCCTTCACTCTGTTTGATGTTCCACCAGCATCAAAGATCATCCAATTGAAAGCCAGCCCTACCGACCATTCGTACCCACTGACCTGCTCGAGGGGAAGAAAAGTGCCTCCGCAGCATCCCCCCCCAATCAGCGCAAGATTTGACGTGCGTTCCACGGATCCCAGGCCACCGGCTGCTGCAAACAGGCTGAGTCGCGGCAGTAGCTGAGCAGCAGCTTCGTCTTGGCGACGCATGAGTGCTTGTCGTGTGGCGAGAATCGCAGTGAGCTCTGGATTGTCGTCGTAAGCCGCCAACACCGTTCTTTCTAAATTCAGTGGCCATCGTGGTTGGAGGCTGATGGGGTCGCTTGCACTGGGGATGATCTCACTGGAGAGATTGAGAATGGTCCAAAGTTCACGGCGAGCTACTGCACGATCAGCCATCGCTTGGATCAAGCTTTCTTCGTCTGCAGCAAGCAGGCTGGTCCGTCTGAGTAGATCCACTCTCGGAACAAGACCGGCTTGTTTTAGGTCGAGAGTGTCTTCCAAAACAACCAAATCAGTGCGAGCGATGGCATCGCGAATCCGCACAAGTTGCTCTGCACGTTGAAGGTTGTAGTAGGCCTCACTCACTTCAAGCTGAGTGACTCTTAACCGGTCGGAATAGAGATTTTCTTGTTGGGTGAGACGGGCTTGCGCTGCTTGAACCCTGGGAGTTCGAGCAAAATCAATAATGTTGTAATCAAGCTGAAGCCCAGCATCTGCCGAAACTCCATTCGCAACCGCCCCTAGCCCACCTCCTTGTGGGATGTAGAAGGGTCCAGCGCTGGACCCACTGATTTCGTCTCCATCATTGGTGAGAGCGAAATTGGGAGTTTGCCCTTTTGAATTAAAGAGTTCTCCAAACCCGAAGGTGTTGTTTCCATAGGGGTTGTAAGTGGTTGTTCCGCTTTGAAATCCATCGACGTTGGCGAAAACGCTGATCGTTGGCCAGTAGCGACTTGATTCGGATGCAATGGTGGCGGCCTGGGCCTTGATTAAATCTCGCTGAGCGCCAAGGGATGGGTTGTTGCGGAAGGCGATCGTGACAGCATCTACAAGAGAGAGAGAAAGAGTTCGCGATGCAGTGTCAGCTGAAGATGGAAGGCGAAGAAGTGGGTCTGGTTGTGCCTCTTCTTTTGTTAACTCGCCGGATGCGGGTGCATTGACATCGATCAGTAGTTCAGGAACTTCTAGGGCTCTGAGATTGTCACTGCTCTCAATTGCTGGAGCTGGACCAGTCAACGTGTCAATGGCGTCGACCTGGGTATTGAGACGATCCCAATTTCTCTCGAGTTGCTCTGTTGTGCCACCTTCATTAAGAGGAGCAATGTTGGTCTGAGCTGCTACAGGTGCGTAGGTGCTGCAAATTAATCCGATCGCGGACACGTAACGGGTAAGAACTAGATAACAGCAGGAGGGTTTCAACACGTGGTTTGGATGATGATTTTAAAACGACTATTGGGTATGATTAGGTACTTTGTACAATAGTGATAGGGGTCTAGTCAACAAGTCTAGTATGTTCGGTAGCTAACGATCTAAATCGATTGTGACCGTGAGACTGTTTGCAAGTTGAACAACCATCCAAAAAGTTATCGCAAATACCACCAATTGTTTTGACGCAAATGGACTAATTGTTTGAGAAATAGATAGCCCTGTTTTAATCGAATTTATCAACTCGACTCTCTGCAAGTCTTGAAGAAATTTTGCTCACATTAGGAAGTGCTCGAATCCTCTACCAATAAATAGTTTGTGACGGTTGACTTGGAGCGGGGAGATGTGGCTTCCACGATTGCTGATCGGATGTAATCAATTAGGGTCATTTTTAAAATAATTTCTCTAAGCTGCTGCTTATTTATCTGTTTGCTGACAGTGGAAAGATTTTCTTCTATCGTATGTTCAAGCCATTGGCTAAAATCTCGAGAGAGGTTCTTGATTTCAAGCATCTCTCGAGAATTAAATTGTTGATTCTTGATTGTACTTGGATTTTTGAGCTCAGCACTGATTTTTAGCAATTGATTGCTGAGGATATTAAATAGTTCTGCTTCCTTTTTATGCAGTTGTTTGATTGTTTCTGGTTTATTGTAGAACGCTGGTAAGATTCTGATGGACTCAAGTGAGGTCATGATTTGCGAGGCTAAAAGATCGATTCTGCTCCAAATATCGTGTAGTGGATGCTGTTCGGGATTAACTCCCAGCTCCAATTGTGCAAGAGCCTGTTGTTGTCTTGCTGCGTTGAGTTGTCTTATCAGTGAAATGCGTTTTGCCTGTTGTTTCCTGGGTGGACTTGAGGAAGAATTGTTTTGTCTGAGGATATCGCCTTCATCTTGTAGCTCCACTCCGATCGCATCTAGCAAGGATGCAAATTGTTGGTGTAATTGAGGAATAGTTTGACTCGGCCAAATCCATTGACAGGCCAGTAGTGAAACGACAATACCAAGCCAAGTCCAGAACAAGCGTATTGGCCCCCAGATAAATTCTACTTCTTCATGAACAAGCCATCCCATGACGATGATAGTGCCTGCAACTTTGTACCCCACTTGTAGACCGAGAATTCCTCCCAAAAGTCTTGTTGAAGCTAAAGCTAATCCGAGTCCTAAGGGGAGAGGAAGATCTAGACTTTTGGTAAATATGATCAAAATAATGACGCCCATCAGCGACCCCATCAGTCGCTGAACGCCCAGCTTCATGGAATTGCCATAGCTACTCGATAGAACGGCTGCTGTTGTTAATGGCAAATAAAACCCATATGGAATTGAGCTCAGTAGACCGAATCCAGCACTTAATCCGGTAATAAGGACAAGGCGTAATTCTTGTCGGGTAAACCAGGGCTTACTGAGGGGTTGACGGCTTTTTTTTATCATTCAAATGATATTTTCTTCACGGCATAATTAAGGTTTTTTTGACTTTTGATTAGACGAAGAAATCGAGTACCTTCTTCTTCTAAGAGAATACGCTGGGAGAGGCTAAGTGGGCTATTTGATTCTATATGCAACCGTTCCCATCCAATATCATTGCTGATATCTAATTGATAGGCAAGTTCAGGTAAACGCAAAGGCTGATATTTTATGGATAAAGAATCAAGAAGCCTTTCCATTAAAATCCAGTGAGCGTGAAGGCTGCGCCATAGGCTCATCCGTTGTTGCCAGCGAAGTCGTGTCAGTTGTTCAATATGTTTCGTGCCAAGCTTTTCTTCAATATTAATAAGGCGTTGAATTTCTAAAAGATCTTTCGTGATCGAGCCAGGCTGTAAGGGTGGTGGTGAAGACGTAAGTCCTAGGAGCGACTGGCTATGTTGTTGCATGCGAGTATTTAGTGAATTAAGTAATTTTTGATGAAGCTCTTCCATTCTTATCAGTCGATTTTTGGGCCAAAGTAAGCGTCCGATTACAATGGCTACTACGATTCCAATCAGGGTATCAATGCTTCTATTGAGAATGTAATACCAGTTCAAGCTTGTATAACTAGGAATGCTTAAAAAGATCACCGTAATCACGACAGCTGTCGACAAGCCACTGCCCCATCCCAGGAGGCGAAGTAAGGGGACAGTAATTAAGAGGCTGACAAAAATACCGATCCAACCTGAAAGTATTGTGTGGACTAAAAAAACAACAAAGCCACCACTTACTGTCCCTAGAATTCTTCCTCTAGCAGCTTGAAGTGTGTTTTCGTCTTGATCGTCGACTATTAAAATTACTGCTAAGAGTGGATAAAAAACAAAATCAATTCGATCAAAGTGTTGAGCAATTGCGCATGTAATTAGAATACTGAGTCCAAGCTTTAGGCTTTGTTTTATAAGGTTATCGTCTATCCTGGTAAAAATCATTTCAAGAGATGTTCAGAACTGCGTTTTGAAGGTTCTACTGCTGGATTTGCTTGCATTGATGCCTAGTGATGAATCAGTATCAGGCCATTGGGTGTCTAGATAGCTGATTCCGTTGCTGTAGAAGGGCCGAGATGGTAATTGGCTGGTCTCTAGCTGTGTGGTACTCATTGAGGTGATTAACTTCCCTATCTCCATAGGACCAAGATCTGTTTCAAGATTACGTCCTGCTGCCGTGATCAAGGCTGGCAGACGGATCAGATGCTGAGGTTGGATGAGTTTATTGAATAGGCTTTTCAACACGAGTTGTTGTCTGTCAAGTCGTCCTAAATCACCTTGTCCATCGTGGCGCCAGCGCAGAAGCCCTTCAAGTTCACGGCCTTTAAGGACCTGGCGCCCTGGTTGAAGATCGATGAGTAATCCTTGGCTTTTGTCTCGGTAGTAGAGGCGTTTTGGTACATCAACTTCTAGGCCCCCAAGCAAACCACTAATAGTGCGAATTCCTTCGAGATTAACAAGTATGTGACGATTAATGGGGCGACCCATTAGGCGTGTTAGTTCTGTTTTGACAGCATCTGGCCCGCCTCTGGCATGGAGAGCATTGGCCTTCATTGGTCCAAAGCTGCGCGAATCTATATAGCTGTCTCTCGGTACTTGAATGATAGAAGTATTTCCATTCTCAATACTTAGGATGAAAATAGTGTCTGTATTACCGCCTCCAGCATCCATTCCGAGAACCACGATATTCTCATCATCAAAGCTTGACCAGCCTTCGAACGGGTTGCTGATTGAGGTCAACTTGGGGAGTTCTGTTGATGGAATGAGTGATCGGCTGAGAGGTATCGATAGCAGCAACCCACCAAAGAGTCCAAGCACTGCAGCTATGAGCAGGGATTTTTTGTTCGGACTTTTTTTACCGTTCATCTGCAAATCTTAGGTCTGTTCCTCCAACCGTTGGATTGTGTTGATGCTTGTGTGGTGAGAACCATGATTAGTGGAGGGGATCGCTGATCATTAGGGCCGGACAGGCCAACTGATGTACCAAATTGCTCGTGCGATCACTGGCCGGAATGTGTAGGCCAGCGACCCGCCGTCGTTGTGATCGCAAGATCACTAGATCTTGGTTTTTGCTGTACAAATGGATTTTTGAATCGATGCCAGGGCCCTGCAGCAATTTGATTTGAATTTGTTGGCTAGCAATGTTGCGAGGACACCAACTCACCAGTTGCTGCTCCATCCAGGAGCGTTCGTGTCGGTTAAAGCGTGGATCATGGATGTGGAGAAGACTGATTGTGGTGGATGTTGGGTCTGGTGCGGTGGATAGGAGCCGTAGGGCGAGATCAAATTGTTCGCGCGCACTCGCCGAGAGATCTTTAATTGGAACTAGGATTTGGTTGAGATCATTGAGTTCTCGTCGCCCAAGATTGGCCACCACCACTGGGCAATGCGCGGTTCGGCAGACCCCGTCGACCAGATCTCCAAGGAGCCACTTGCGTAGAGGGTCAGGCCGTCCTGCTCCGATCAAAAGCAGATCGGCACCCTCCTCTAAAGCGCTTCGGCTCATGCCTGCAGCGATGTCATCATCCACGCGCAATAGACATCGCGTGGTTGCAGTAAGGCCCTCTCCGTTGGTTGCGGCCTGATTCAGCCTGGTTCTTGCGGCAGATAGCGCTCGATTTAAGCCACCGCGGGCCTCTTCGAGGCTTGGACTCACTAGTGCGAGGGGGAGGAGTTGTCCGTTGTGATCGCCTTCACCCTGTGAGAGTCGAGCGGCCAGTTTCAGCAGGCTCAACTCTGTGTCTGGATTGGCAACTGGGACCAACACTTTCAGAGGGCGGCGTACCACCTCTCCGGGGACCTCTTGGTCTTCATCAAGTCCTGTTGTGCCGTATGGGGAGCGCTCATTCGGTTCCATTAGGGCCACAACGGCGCGTGTGGTGAGGGTTGGACCGAGCGTTGCCGTCACAACCATCACGGCAAGAACGGCGTTGAGAACTGTGTTGTCGAGTAAGCCGGCCTGAAAACCAATGAATGCGGTTGCAAGCGTGGCAGCCACCTTGGGCATGGCGAGTGACCACATCAGCAGCACTTGATTGGGGCTGTAGCGGAACCAGCGCCCAGCAATGACTGCAGCAAGTGCCTTGCATCCCAAAGCTCCAGTAAGCATTAGGGCTGTGAACTCAATGTTGCTGATGCTGTCGGCGAGGCTGCCGAGATCGAGTAGCAGTCCCAAATGAATGAAGAAAATGGGGATGAATAAGGCTCCCCCTACAAAGATCACCTGCTCTTTGACCTTGCCTTCTGGAAGGACTGAATTCACTGCAAGCCCAGCCAGAAAAGCGCCCACAATTTTTTCAACCCCTGCGAGCTCAGCGCCGAGCGAGGCCACAAACAAGGTGAGTAATACCGCCAGAAATACCCGATTTTCATCGATGACGTTGCGCATCCATAGATGTCGCCCAATCATTCGAATTCCGACGACGACGACACACGCAAATACGCCGACGCTGATAAGCAGCGCAGTAAAACTGCTCGGTGTGAGATTTCCTTTGCCCAGCCCTAGGGCTACAGCAAGCAATAACAGCGCTGCGATGTCGGTGAAAATCGTGCTTCCAACGCTCACGATCACCGATTCGTCATGCTGGGCTCCGTAACTCCTCACGATTGGATACCCGAGCGGAGTGTGCGTTGCCATTAGGGCTCCCAATAGGAGACTGGGAACTAAGGGGAAGCCAAAGATCTGGCCGATCCCGAACCCCGTACCAACTCCGAGTACAAAGATCAGGGCCCCAAACGTTATGGAGCGTCGTTTGACCCTATTGAACTCTTCGAGGTCGATTTCTAGCCCGACTGTGAACAGCAGATAAATGGCTCCGATATCGGAGAGAAGGGTGATCGTTTCACTTTTGGCATCGATCCAATGCAAAACATGGGGACCGACCAATACGCCAGCGGCTAAGAGTCCGACAAGATCAGGAAGCCTTAACCGTCTTGTTAAGGGCGGAATCAAGACGCTGATTGCAACAAGCTGGGCAAAAATGCCCAGTGGGTGATGCATCAGGTGGGACAGCGAAGCAGCCATCAGTGAAGTCTTGGGATGAAAAGTTTTGGCGTTAGAGGCTCAGCGCTTCGTCACTGCGTAAGCCAGCTTGAACTCGCCAGAGGTCGGCGTAAGGGCCTGGTTTGTGCAGAAGTTGATCATGGGTGCCCTGTTCCACAATGCAACCAGCATCCATCACAATGATTTGATCGGCATGTCGCACGGTGCTGAGTCGATGCGCAATGACCAGCGTGGTCCGATTCGCTGTGATGCGCATTAGCGAACGCTGAATTGCCGCCTCTGTTTCATTGTCAACAGCTGCCGTTGCTTCATCGAGGATTAACACGGGTACATTTTTGAGAATGGCCCTCGCCAAGGCGATTCGCTGGCGTTGACCACCGGACAAACGCTGACCACGTTCCCCTACAACCGTGTCAAATTCTTGAGGTAGGCCTTGAATAAAAGCTAGGGCTTCGGCTTGTTCGGCTGCCCAAATAATGGACGACTTGGATGCTTGTGAAGATCCGTAGGCAATATTTTCGGCGACGCTTCCGTGGAAGAGGTATACGTCTTGACTCACGAGTGCAATGCAGCGACGAAGATCTTGCAGATGCAGCGATGCAATCGGGTGGTTGTCAAGAACAATCCTGCCGCTACTGAGCGGATAGAGCCTCAGCAGTAATTTGACCAGTGAACTTTTACCTGAACCTGTAGCACCCACAATGCCAATTGTTTGTCCTGCACTAATCCTTAGGTCGAACTTGTTAAGAAGTGGATTGCGATCTCTATAGGAGAAGCAAACTTGTTCATAGCGTATGTCTCCTTTGATATCACTTGGGTTGAGGCGAATGTTTCCACTAGCGATCTGAATCGGTGTGTCGATGAGATCGAGAACGCGCTGAGTGGAGGCCATCGATCGTTGGTAATCATCTAAGGTTCGTCCCAATGTGGTGAGAGGCCAGAGCAGTCGCTGGGTAATGAAAACCAGGAAGCTGTAGGTCCCCACGGCGATTAGTCCTTGCCAGGCTTGGATGCCACCGATCAGAAGAATCGCTAAAAAGGCAAATAAGATCGCAAAGCGAATTAGGGGAATGAAGGCAGCAGAAATTCGAATCGCCTCACGATTGGACTGTCGGTAGGCATTACTTACTGTACGAAGTTGTTCGAGTTCCCATGCTTCAGTTGCAAAGCTTTTGATGGTGAGCATTCCACCAAGATTGTTAGACAGTCGAGAGGCGAGATCTCCAGCTCTTTGGCGGACGTCGCGATATCGCGGAGCGAGGCGGCGTTGAAAATTGAGTGATCCCACAAGGATGATTGGGATCGGTAGAAATGCGAAGAGTGCCACGCCTGGCGCAAGGAGTGCCATGGCGCTACCGACCAACAGAACGGTGGTCACTAATTGCAGAATTTCGTTGGCGCCACGTTCAAGAAAGCGTTCGAGCTGATGGATGTCGTCACCAAGAACGGTGAGTAGCCGTCCAGTGCTGTCTCGTTCGAAAAAATCCATCTCAAGCTTCTGGAGATGGTCATAGGCTTCCAATCTCAGACTGTGTTGCGTGGTTTGTGCAAGATTGCGCCACAAAACTCCGTAGAGATATTCAAAGAGTGATTCTGCTGTCCAGACGAGGAATGACAGCACCGCAAGCACGATGAGTTGGCTTGGCACTGTTGTGGCACCCAAGGTCGCCAGCCATGATGAGTCCTGTTGAACAACAACATCAACGGCCAGGCCGATCAGAACAGGAGGAAGTAAATCAAAGACTTTGTTGATGATCGAGCAGCTCACCGCTATCCATACCCGTCTTCTGTAGGGCTGGAGATGGCTCAGAAGCCTTGGTAGGGCAGGCTTTATGCGTCTAGGCGGAATGGGATCGGCCATCATCTATGGCAAGACGCTCTATTCAAGCGTTGTGTTGCCCAACAGCGTCAAATCTCCCGAAACGGTGTAGACCAGAGATACAGATCGGGGAACTTTATGACTCGTTCAAGAGCGTTCAATCGTTTTCATCGCTTCTTAGCGCGGAAGCATCGTGATGAAGTACGTGATGAAGTACGTAATGCCGCTTCTGTTTTGCCTACTGATGAGACAAGACCTCGAGATCGCATTCAAAAATTGATCGATCGTGGTTTCGGCTTGGATGAAAGGCTTGAAATGGAGGAGACGGCTCGATGAGCTGTCTCCTCCGCTGGGATCACCAGCGGTTGCCACCGCCGTAACCGCCGCCGCCGCCGCCTTCGTTGCCACCACCGCCGTCATAACCGCCGCGGCCACCGCCACCGCCACCGCCACCGCCAGTGCGCTCACGTGGGGTCGCTTTGTTGACGCGGATCATGCGACCCATCCACTCAACGTTTTGGAGGTCGTCGATGGATTTTTGCTCAGCTTCATCTGTTGCCATTTCTACGAACCCAAAGCCGCGCTTGCGGCCCGTTTCGCGATCGAGAGGAAGACTTGCACTCTTCACCTCTCCGTATTGACCGAACAGATCGAGTAGATCTTCTTGTTCTGCCTGGAAAGACAGATTGCCGATGTAGATGGTCATTTCCTGAGGGGACCTTTGGACATTTGATCAGAGAAGTTTTGGTCCGAAAAGGAAAGTCCTTGATGCTGAAGCTGGAGAGCCGAAGCTTGGGGGAGCGAGCCGATCAGAGCCGAACATGAAGCTGATGCCTCACCAAGCTACAGGTTTGCCCGGAGCAACACCTCAACATTCGAAAAGAAAATCGAAAAGTTTCATTTTTTTCGATATTTTGTTGGGTGGGGAGGGGGGCCGGGCCAGGCCACAAAATGGGTTTTGCCGTTTGAATGGGTTTTTGTGTGGGGGAGGGCGGGGGGGGGGG
>JASJLK010000079.1:0-3600 GCA_037620855.1 Synechococcus sp. ChBW.bin.23
GCCGTTACTACAACACCCATAAAGGCCGCAGAGTGCTCGACAAGTTAATACTCAAGCTGCCATTGTTTGGTGATCTCATCATGAAAACGGCCACGGCTCAATTTTGCAGAATCTTCAGTTCACTCACGCGCGCTGGCGTTCCAATCCTGATGTCAATGGAGATTTCCAGTGAAACCGCTGGCAACTCCATCATCTCTGACGCCATCCTCGATTCGCGCACCCTGGTGCAAGAGGGCGTTCTGCTGAGCACAGCACTGACACGCCAGAAGGTCTTACCAGACATGGCCCTCAGCATGCTCTCTATTGGTGAGGAAACTGGTGAAATGGATCGGATGCTGAGCAAAGTGGCCGACTTTTATGAGGACGAGGTCTCCGCATCTGTAAAGGCACTCACCTCGATGTTGGAGCCCGCAATGATTGTTGTAGTGGGAGGAATCGTGGGTTCGATCCTGCTGGCCATGTACCTACCGATGTTTACGGTGTTTGATCAGATTCAGTAAAGAAAGAAGTTGCTATCGCCTCACCCGCAAGCCAGCCCCCGCTCCAACAAGCCTGGAAATTAAAGCCTCCAGTGACCCCATCCACATCCAGTAATTCACCCGCTAAGTACAACCCAGCACAGCGCCGACTTTCCATGGTCGCCAAGTTCACCTCGCCCAGTTCAACACCACCAGCGGTCACAAACTCTTCCCCGAACGGGCCGCGGCCCTGAATCGATAAGCGCTGAGCGCAGAGGGTCTCCACCAAATTGCGTTCCGCCTTCGCCGGAAGATCTGCCCAACGCCGTTCTCCATCCACTCCCGCCTGCTTCAAAAAGGCAAGCCAAAGACGCCGCGGCAAATGCTCAAACGGCTTGGCAGCCACCACCGTGCGACGAGCCTGGTCATGACGCGCCTGTTGCAATCTCTGCTGAACACACTCACGCCCCAATCCGCCACTCCAATCCACCCGCAACTCACCCCTGTAACGACAGGCATGGAGGGCCCTTGCTGCAAACGCGGTGAGCCGCAAAACCGCAGGCCCACTCACACCCCGATGGGTGATCAGGACCCGGCCCTTCTGACGAAAGCGCTGATCACCAACGCTTAAATCCAAGCCCACATCATCCAAAGCAATACCGCTACATGCGGTCAAAGCAGGCGCTTGCAATTTCAAGCTGAACAACGACGGCACCGGCGGCACAATCGTGTGGCCTAAATCCTGCGCAAGACGTCGGCCACTGGGGTGGCCACCACTGGCCAGCAACACCCGCTTGGCCTGATGAAAGGAAAGGCGTTGATCGGAGATTTGAAAGTCACCACCTGCGGAGCAGCTGAGTTGACGCACAGCGGATCCGCACTGGATCTTCACCCCTGCAGCTAACGCAGCTCTCCTCAGACACTCCACCACCGCCTCGGAGCGATTCTGCTGGGGAAACATCCGCCCATCGGACTCTTCCACAAGCGTGAGTCCGTGCTCATCGAACCAAGCAATCGAATCTCCGCACGCAAACTGGCTAAAGGGACCCCGCAATGGCCGGCTACCCCTGGGGTAGTGACCCACGAGCTCCTTGGGATCCCAGCAAGCATGGGTGACGTTGCAACGACCGCCACCGCTAATGCGCACTTTTGTGAGCACTTCAGGAGTGGCCTCCAAGATCAGAACATCACGAACTCCTCGTTCGGCGGCGGTGATCGCTGCCATAAAGCCAGCAGGACCACCACCGATCACGATCAGGTCATGCCGTGGGTTGGAAACGCAGGGCGACTCCGTTGTTGCAATAGCGCTTACCCGTCGGTCGGGGACCGTCATTAAAAACATGGCCCTGATGCCCACCGCAGCGACTGCAGTGATATTCAGTGCGAGGAAGGATCAATTTGAAATCTACTTTTGTATCCACACCGCCAGGGAGCGGATCCCAAAAACTTGGCCAACCTGTACCGCTATCAAACTTGGCGGTGGAAGCAAACAACGGCAGGTCGCAACCGGCGCAGTGGTAAGTGCCCTCTCGTTTTTCATTGTTGAACGGACTGGTGAAGGGTCGTTCTGTGCCTTCCTGACGCAACACTTGGTAGGCCTCAGGCGAGAGACGCTTTTTCCATTCACCATCGCTGAGATCCCAAGCCGCTTCGCCAGCCTTGGAAGCAGCCAGCACCTGAGCCGGCGCTCTGAATACACCGACCATCCCGGCAATCAAAGCCAAAAGCATCGAACGCCGGCTCAACAACCAAGGCTGCATCGAAGTCGTCATCTTCCCTGTGTTTCAACTCATCTTTCGTTCTAAAGCGACACGGGCAGGAAGCGAGGCAGCATGGAGGAATGGATTCCCTACTGAAACCCGATCGGGAACCGGCCTGGCGCTTCAGTGTGGCGCCGATGCTGGATTGCACGGATCGGCATTTCCGCATGCTGATGCGCCAAATCAGCAAACAAAGCCTGCTTTACAGCGAAATGGTGGTGGCACAAGCTCTCCACCACAGCAATCGCCGTGAACGGCTGCTGGACTTCGACGCCGAAGAACATCCCCTAGCGCTACAGGTGGGGGGCGACGATCCTGCGTTACTGGCCGACGCCACGCGGATGGCAGCCGATTGGGGGTACGACGAGATCAACCTCAATGTGGGCTGCCCGAGTCCAAGAGTGCAAGCCGGGAATTTTGGAGCTTGTTTGATGGCAGAACCGCAAACCGTGGCGCGTTGTGTAGAAGCCATGGCGGCGGCATCATCTCTTCCCGTCACGGTGAAACATCGCGTAGGGATTGATGATCTCGACAGTGATGACCTGCTCAGAAAGTTTGTTGATCTAGTGGCTGATGCTGGAGCCTTGCGTTTTTCCGTGCATGCCCGTAAGGCATGGCTGGAAGGATTAGATCCCAAACAAAACCGGACGATTCCCGCTCTTCAGCACGATCGAGTGATTGCCTTAAAAGAATCCAGGCCAGCTCTCACCATCGAATTGAATGGTGGCCTTGATACCCCTGAGGATTGCCTTAACGCCCTAAAACATTGCGATGGGGCAATGGTCGGACGGGCCGCCTATGCCCACCCACTGCGCTGGCGCGACATCGACAACCTGATCTACGGCGCAGCTCCACGCCAAGTGCTGGCTTCAGATGTCGTGCTTGGGCTGATCCCCCATGCCGAACGCCATCTTCAGCGAGGAGGAAGACTTTGGGATCTATGCCGGCATCTCGTCCACGTTGTGGAAGCAGTGCCCGGAGCACGGTATTGGCGCAACAATCTGAGCACCAAAGCTCAAAAAACTGGAGCTGGGATTGAAATCATTGAGGAAGCAGCCCAGCAACTGCTTGACGCAGGGCTCTAAAAAGCACCGATAGGGCGATCAGCCCTCGGCTCCGCCATATCCACTGTTGTCGTCGGCTCCACCACGGCGACGACGGGTACGGCCATCGTCAGAGGCACTGCCGCCAGCTGGAGGAGCCCCACTGCCATAGCTGCGATCTTCCCAGCCACTAGCTCCAGAAGGGCGATCACCGCCGCCTCCACCGTCACCGCCACCGTAGTTGCCGCCGCCACCGCCACCGCCGTAGTTGCCGCCGCCACCGCCACCGCCGTCGTTGCCGCCGCCACCGCCACCGCCACCGCCGTAGTTGCCGCCGCC
>JASJLK010000080.1:0-25102 GCA_037620855.1 Synechococcus sp. ChBW.bin.23
AGTACTTCCTTGCCGCTTCAACTTTGAGCTTGATCAGATCACGTGGGAAGGACTCCAGCCGGTTTATCCCCGTCAGTAAAAAGACCTAAAACGTTGTGAAACCCAGATTTGGTAGCAACAGCGACTTGAAAAGTGTGCTCTAGCGAGCAGTTTCAGGGGGTGAAAAGGACAACCTCTTGTCCAGCTCAAATTGCAGTAAGGATTTTTCTATGACAACTGCTTACGAGTCGCCAAATAGGCGACGCAAATCTCGCCTTCAGGAGGCGAGTCTTGCTGATGGCCCAATGCTTCTCCTTCAAAGCATTCGTGGGTTTAAAACCAATCGCTCACTCTTGTGGCTTGGCTGCGTGCCGCTTGCCCTTTTCGGCCTTGGGCTGTTCAACCTCTCTGCTCATGCCGCAGAGATGCCAGAACTCAGCGCCGCCTTTTTAGCCAACAACCTTTGGTTGCTGGTTGCGACGATCCTGGTGATTTTCATGAACGCCGGCTTCGCCATGGTGGAAGCCGGAATGTGTCGCCAAAAAAATGCAGTCAATATTCTCGCTAAAAACCTGTTTGTCTTTGCACTTGCAGTAACCGCCTATTGGTTTGTCGGTTATTCGTTGATGTACGGCGATCCCATAGCCGCTGGCTGGCTCTACTTCAACGGGCTGTTTTTTGATCCGGCTGTTACGCCAGAACTGATCTCAGAAGCTGGCCTTGTTCCAAGTGTCGACTTCTTGTTTCAGGCGGCTTTCGCTGGAACGGCAGCAACAATCGTTTCAGGCCTCGTAGCTGAGCGCGTGAAATTTGGCGAATTCGTGGTGTTTTCTCTCATCCTCACTGCATTCATCTACCCCATTGCAGGGAGTTGGGAATGGAATGGAGGATGGCTGAACTCCGTTGGTGACAAAGAATTTATTGATTTTGCTGGGTCCTCCATCGTTCATTCCGTTGGAGCCTGGGCTGGCCTCATTGGAGCCATGCTGCTTGGCCCCCGTATCGGCAAATTCATTGATGGCAAGCCTCAGGCGATCCCTGGCCACAACATGGCCATTGCCACTCTTGGAGCATTGATTCTTTGGATTGGCTGGTATGGATTCAACCCTGGATCCCAGCTCGCCATGGATCAGTGGGTCCCTTACGTCGCTGTAACAACAACACTGGCTGCAGCTGGTGGTGCGATCGGTGCCACCGTGATCTCAACCCTGACTTCAGGGAAACCTGATTTGACCATGATCATCAACGGCATCCTTGCCGGCCTGGTGAGCATCACTGCAGGATGCGGCAACCTCACTTTTGTGGGCTCATGGGTTGCGGGTCTTATCGGCGGAATCATCGTCGTCTTCGCCGTTTCAGCTCTGGATTCAGCAGGCATCGATGATCCAGTCGGAGCCTTCTCAGTCCACGGTGTGTGTGGCATATGGGGAACCTTGGTGGTTGGTCTTTGGGGTTTTGACATCCAGGGCGATGGCTCACCACTGGGCTTACTCGTTGGAGGAGGCATCAGCCAGCTTGGGATCCAGGCACTGGGTTGCGCGGCTTATGCCATTTGGACGATCGTGACCTGCTGGATTGCTTGGTCTGTCATCGGTGGTTTGTTCGGAGGCATCCGAGTCACCGAGAAGGAAGAAGTGGAAGGCCTGGATATTGGTGAACACGGCATGGAGGCCTACCCAGATTTCGTGTCATCAGGCCGATAACTCGTTCCATTCGCGGCGTTTGATCTGCGCTTCACCCTGTCCCATCTTGGGACAGGGTTTTTTATTGGCCTCTGCGATCAGTCGCTAGTGCCAGACAGCCCATAGAGTTGATTCACTGCAAATACATATATGGATACTCACGCCTTCAAACGCTCGCTGCATCACTCCGATCGCTACAACCGGCGAGGCTTCGGTCGAGCTGAAGAAGTAGCTGGAAGTTTGGAACAGGCCTACCAAAGCAGCCTGATTGGTTCCATCCGAGACAACGGGTATCGCCTAACCCATGGCCGACTCCAAGTGCGCCTCGCCGAAGCGTTTGGATTCTGCTGGGGAGTGGAAAGGGCTGTAGCGATGGCTTACGAAACGCGACGTCACTACCCGCAAGAACGCATCTGGATCACCAACGAAATTATCCATAACCCCTCAGTGAACGACCACCTGCGGGAAATGGATGTGTTGTTCATCTCCGTGGAGGGTGGTGTCAAGGACTTTTCAGGTGTGGCATCGGGCGATGTAGTGATCCTTCCCGCCTTTGGAGCCACCGTTCAAGAGATGCAACTTCTCAATGAGCGTGGCTGTCACATTGTTGATACCACCTGTCCATGGGTTTCAAAGGTGTGGACGACCGTTGAGAAGCACAAGAAGCAATCGTTCACGTCGATCATTCACGGCAAGGTAAAACACGAAGAGACGCTTGCAACAAGTTCATTTGCAGGAACGTATCTCGTCGTTCTCGATCTTGAAGAAGCCCTGCTTGTCGCTGAATATATTCTCGGCAACGGTAATCGCGAATCGTTTATGGAACGGTTCTCCAACGCCTGCTCACCGGGGTTTGACCCCGATCGTGATCTCGAACATTTGGGTGTGGCCAACCAAACCACCATGCTCAAAAGTGAGACAGAAGAAATTGGACGCTTGTTTGAGCGCACCATGCTCAGCAAATACGGGCCAAAGGAACTCAATGAGCATTTTGTAGCGTTCAACACCATCTGCGATGCCACCCAGGAGCGGCAGGACGCCATGTTCTCGCTCGTTGACGAAACCGTGGATCTCATGGTGGTGATTGGGGGCTACAACTCTTCCAACACCACCCATCTGCAAGAAATTGCGGTCAGCCGCGGAATCCGTTCCTTCCACATCGACACTCCAGAGCGAATCCACACCGACAATTCGATCGAGCACAAGCCCCTTGGAGAAGAGCTCACAGTTGAAGAGTTATTCCTGCCGAGTGGGCCGATAACCGTAGGGATCACCTCCGGGGCCTCCACCCCAGATCGGGTTGTAGAGCATGTGATCCAGAGACTGATCGCTCTGAGCGAAAACTGATCCCCAGCTCCTTTTACATTGGTTCATCATGGAGACTTCTCCAACCGGGGACCTGCAGACTTGTTGCTCTTGACGAGACCCTCAACCGACACATTGCGCGGTAGCGATAGCCGTCAAGTTCGCTGTTATCGCAGTCAATTTCGCGACCGCATGGAGATGCGTGCTGACTTTCAAACCGTTGGGGCCTATCTCGACCGGCACGAGGGCTGGTTTCGACGTTGTGCAGCGCCAATGGAGGTCATGTCCATTGACGAGCAGGCCTATGCCCTCACTCTCGGTCGGTTTGGCAACTTTGGTTTTGAGGTAGAACCCACGATTGGCTTGCGCCTGCTACCTCAGAACGCTGGGAATTACGCGATCTGCACGGTGCCTCTCAGCAATCAAGATTCAGCCTTAGCGGCCCTCTATGACGTTGATTTTCAGGCCAACCTCAGTCTTGAGGACAACAGCGCAAGCGACTCGATTGAAGAGCTCACTGCTGTGAGCTGGGATCTTGATCTCTCGGTTTGGATTCAGCTTCCCAAAGTGATCACATTGCTTCCTGATGGGCTTGTTCAGTCCAGCGGGGATCATTTACTTCGCCAGATTGTCCGCCAAATTTCAAGGCGTCTCACCTGGAAAGTGCAGGAAGATTTCCATGCAAGCCACGGTTTGGCATGCCCGCCCAGAAGGCGGGCAGCCTTTTGATCAAGATCAGCGATTCACCCAGATCTTGTTCACAATCTCCATACCGCTCACCGCTTGCCAAAGGAACAAGGTGAGCGTGCCCATGTTGAGCCCAACGTGAGCTTTACGAGCAATCACATTGCCCTGCTGCATGAACGGAGCCAATGATGCGGCTAAGGCAATCATTCCAGTCATCGCTAAGCCCACAAGCAGATGCGGGCCAACGAACAACTTGCCGTTGTTGATGTAAGTCACGGTCATGCCACCGATCATTCCGGTCACCATCACCGCGAGGATCAGGCTTCCCCAGCGGTAATGACGCTGAGCAAACTTGCCTGGCAACAGGGCCTTCCGCTGCTCTGGGGTGCCTGTGCGTACCTTCTTGGCTTTGATCCCAAGAAACATGGAATAGCCACCTGCGGCTAGGAGCCCCCACATCATCAGTGGGTGCATGAAGTTGGCGGCAAAAGGCAAAGCTGGCAGGGTCATGGGTCAGTTCGTTGAGTGGACGAATAAATTGAGATTAGGTGCCCGTGTTCTCAGTGAAGAAAGTGACGGCGTCCGGTGAGCACCATTGCCAATCCAAGTTCATCGCAGGCCTTGATCGAGTCAGCATCCCGAAGGCTGCCGCCTGGATGGATGACGGCCTTAATTCCATGGCTTGCGGCAAGACGCACGGTGTCATCGAAAGGGAAGAAGCCATCACTCGCGAGCACCGCCCCCACTGCCTGCTCACCAGCAGCTTGTAACGCAAGTCGAGCAGACCCAACTCGATTCATCTGACCAGCCCCAACACCCAGGCTCTGACCATCATGTGCGACCAAAATCGCATTCGAACGCACATGACGCACGAGCTGCCAAGCAAAGCGGAGATCGGCGTCTTCAGCCGCGGTGGGTTGACGCTGGCTCGCCACCGTCCAAGCGGAAGGATCGATCGGTTGATCGTCGAGATCCTGCACCAAAACACCACCAAGAATGCTGCGGACGTGGTCTTTAGGTGCAGCATCAATCGCCTCAGGCGCCAATTCGAGGAGGCGGAGATTGCCTTTGGCTGCCAAGATTTCACGGGCTTCTTGGCTGTACCCAGGAGCTACAACACACTCCAAGAACAAGCTGGTGAGCTCCTTGGCCGCCTGGCCATCAACCACAGAATTAAGGGCAACAATGCCACCGAAGGCGCTGATTCGATCACCATCGAGGGCCCGAGTGAGGGCGGTGGCCACGCCATCACCCACCGCTACGCCACAGGGATTGGTGTGCTTCACCACCACAGCCGCCGCTTGCTCTACGCGATGAAGGCCCTCTAAGCCATAACCAAACTCACGAACGGTGGCCAAGGCCGCTTCCAGATCGAGCAGATTATTGGTGCTGAGCTCCTTTCCTTGCAGCTGCTTGGCCCCCCCCCATCCCACGGGACTGCTGAACCAAGCCGCCTTCTGGTGGGGGTTCTCCCCGTAGCGCAATGTCTGCCGGAGCGGCAGAGCCTCTAGCCATGGCAGAGCTTCGGCTGAAGCTTTGGCTTCGGAGGGAGAGTTGGCATCAACAGCAGGTTGCAACTCAGGGCGAGATTGCATCCAACGACTAATCGCAACGTCATACGCAGCCGTATGGGCAAACGCCTCTAAGGCCAACTGCCTGCGCACATTGGCGTCCACGCTTCCAGCCGATCCAGACAGCGCTTGCAAAAAGCTGTCGTACTGCTCAGGACTGGTGAGCACCGCCACATGGGCATGATTTTTGGCCGCAGAGCGAACCATCGTGGGTCCGCCAATATCGATGTTCTCAATGGCAGTGTCCCAGCTCACATCGGGGGCTGCGATGGTTTCCCTAAACGGGTAGAGGTTCACCACCACCACATCGATGGGATCGATCTTCTGTTCGAGGAGATCCGCCTCATGGGACGGATCTCCCCTTCGCGCCAAGATTCCGCCATGGATTCGAGGGTGGAGGGTTTTAACGCGACCGCCAAGAATCTCAGGAGCACCGGTGTGGTCTGCCACTCGTGTGACGGGCAAACCAGCCTCTTCAAGCACTTTGGCTGTTCCACCACTGGACAGCAGCTGATAACCGTGGAGCCGATTGAGAGCCTCAGCGAGGGGCACCACCCCCCTTTTATCAGACACGCTCAGCAAGGCAGTTGGAGCCATGGCAGCAGGACGAAAGACAGGGCTTGAGCCAACCTACGCAGCAACCGCGCTCTGATGCCATGGCCGCCGATTTGCTCCGTCAACCCACAGCGAAAGCTCGGGCACGCCTGATTCTTCTTCACGGCTGGGGAGCCGATGCCGGCGACCTGATGCCGCTGGGAGAAGCGCTCGCCCAGGCGATCGCGACACCACTCGAGCTCGTTGCTCTACAAGCTCCCCAACTCCACCCCCAAGGATCAGGACGACAGTGGTATGGCCTCTTCCCCGCCGACTGGGCCGCTGTTCCAGCAGCTGTTGAAGAATTAAAAAAACGCATCAACAACCTTGTCTCAGCGGAGATCCCACTTGAAGCAACGGTGCTGTTGGGCTTTTCTCAAGGAGGGGCCATGACCATGGCTGCCGGTTGCGACTTACCTCTCGCCGGATTAATCGCATGCAGTGCCTATCCCCATCCCAACTGGCAAGCCCCTGTGACTCGCCCACCTGTGCTGCTTTTGCATGGACGGCATGACGACGTCGTGCCGCATTCAGCAGCCTTAGCGCTAAAAAACGACCTAGCGCTCAGCAATCAAGCCTGTGATCTCTTCAGTTTCAACCATGGGCATGCCATTCCCGTTGAGGCTCAGGCTGAAATGAAAAAAGCCCTCAAGCGTTGGCTGGATCAACCAGCTCAGAGCGCTTAAGGGCTTTGCCATCAAGAGATGGAATGAAAGGGACTCAGACGAAGGCGTATTCGTACTCTTCCATTTCCTCCCAATCGTCAGAAGCCAGGTCTAGGCCTTCAAAGATGACCTCTTCACCAACGTGATCAACGATGGAACGGAGGGAAGGGAATAGAAAATGATTTTCCTCTGCGTACTGCGCGCTAAACAGTCCTTTTTCACCCCAGAAGAATCGATCTGTGGTGTGTTCGTTACGGCGCACGTTAACCAGGGCCGGGGGCATGAGAACGCCCTCAGCGATGTAGCGGCGAGCCGCTGTCACAGGCTTGTGTTCACCAGTTTCGAGATGGTGAGTCGGCACATGCGCCAGCACACGCTGACCAGCGAGGCGACGACGACTAATCCTCTTACGTTTTTTCGACATTGGGCAAAAATCCCTGTTGAGGGAGTGAGAGGGGGCTGTCAAGAAAGACCGGCACCGTTTTGAAGCGGCAAACGATCAAGTGAGACGCTCATAAAGAGCATCGTGACGTCAGCGAATCGGGGGATCGATCGCGCAGCCAAAGCGGCACGAACAACCGACAAATACCATCGCTTTCAACGGCATAGAACCGATGACAACAGGAGACACATCAACCTCTGCTGTACCCTTGGTAGCAACGAAAATGCAACCCGAGCAGAATCGACAGGAAATCGGCACCTCAACGAAGCGCGGTCGGTCGATCCTCTGATCTTAAGACTTTTTCCTGAATTGGCAAGACGGTCCATTATTGGGTTGCTGCGCCGCTGTATCCAGGTACACAATTTCAAGCATGCAGCTGTCCAACCGGTTCCTAACCCTGGTCAAGCAACAGCTGCAGAGTTTCTCTAGCGACGCGTCTCTGTACAAAGTCGTCGTTTACATCGCTCAAAGCAGTGAGGGAGACGCGCCCAGCTTCACGATGTTGGATCAGTGGCCTCCAGATGGTGGCCGACTCCCCGAGATGGCCGACGATCCCCTTCTGCGCATTCCGGCGCCAGAGCGACACTGGTTTCCCCTTCGCCATGATGACCTCTTGTTAGGAGTTCTGAGGGCAGAGCAGCAGCGCGAATCGGAATGGTCCGAACAACTCGATCGCCGCCTGCAAGCCAGTGCCTCTGCCTTGGCTTACAGCCTTGGCCTTGAGCTCGAACGCAGCCGTCTACTGGACGAGCTCCATCAGCAACGCCAACAGATGAATCTTGTGGTGCATCAGTTGCGCAACCCACTGGCAGCCTTGCGCACCTACGCCCAGCTTTTGCTCCGTCGTTTGGGGCCCGAGCACCTCCAACGCCCACTCGTCACAGGACTCCTTCAAGAACAGGCCCAGCTCGACCGCTACATCACATCCCTGGATCTCATCGGTCAAGAGAACCTGCCGCATGGCCCCGAGGTGCCAGCCCCACTTCTGCTTCCCCAGGTGAAATCAAAGGGCCCAGGGCTCACGATCGAACACCTACTCCAACCTCTGATTGAACGGGCTGCCGCAACCGCAGCACTCCAAAACCGCGCTTGGCAAGCACCACTCAACTGGCCTGCCTGGACTCAAGAAATTCGGCCAGATGACGATGCCGTTGTCTCAGAGATCGTGGCCAATCTGCTGGAAAATGCCTTCCGCTACAGCCCTAGTGGCTGTCCACTGGGCCTCAGCCTGCTGGAGCACACCATCTTGATCTGGGACGGGGGGCCTCCCATCCCAGATCAAGAACAAGAACTGATCTTCCGCAAAGGCGAACGGGGAAGCAGCAGCAAGGATCAATCCGGATCCGGACTAGGGCTCGCACTCGCTCGACTGCTCGCCGAAGAACGAGGTGGCGCACTGGTTTTACGAACCAATCCAAACCAGCTCGACCCGAGCCTGCCAAGCCGCGGCAATGGCTTCCTCCTCAGCCTGCCCCCGAGCCCAGGAAAGGAGCCAACAGGGCCATCAACAACAAACCAGAGGTCTCGCTGAGCATCACAACAGCTCCATAGCCATCTCCCGTCATCCCTCCCAGGCGCCGGCCAAGCCACTCAGCCACAAGCAATGCGCTGAGCAAACAAAGAGGAGCCATCCAAAGCGGCAGCTGCTGAAACAATGGGTTCAGAGGGCTCAACACCACCAACAAAACCAGGGTGGGAACAGCGTCTCCAAGGCCCTTTTGGTGCCGTCGGTGAAATCCAGCCGTTCCATTCACCCGCAAATAAGCGAACCGCGCCATCGCCCAAAGGGGCGACACCCTGGCCAAAGCGCTCGTGACCACCAAAGCGCTCGGCGCCAGGGGGCCCAAGCGCACCAAAGCAGCGAACTGCAACAACAGCACCACCACTGACAACTGCACACCACTGGCACCCACACGGCTGTCCTCCATCGCCTCCAGGCAACGCTCAGGTCCTGCAGCGAGACCATCAGCCGTATCCATCAACCCATCGAAATGGAGCCCACCAGTGAGCCACAACCCCAAGGCCAAAACAGCTGGCACGAGCGCGACTTGAGGCCATCCCAAACCAGACAAAAGCCACCACAATCCCGCCTGCAAACCACCAATGACCAAGCCGACCCAAGGAGCAAAGCGGGCGATGCGTTCGAAGCGAGGCTGAGGCCAGGGCCAAGCAGGCAGCACTGAATAAAAAATCCAGGCTCCCACTAAATCGCGCAGCCACGGAGGCGCTGAAGGCATGACCTCGACCCATCGACCAACTCGGCTCACCGTAAATTGATGCGTTGCACGGAGGGCCTGTGTTCCAGTTCGAGATTCAGGCCACTTGCGGCAACACGGGCGCTCGATGTGGATGCTTCCACACACCTCACGGTCCCGTGATGACGCCGCGGTTCATGCCCGTGGGCACGCTGGGCACCGTGAAAGGGGTGACCACTTCCCAATTGGCAGAGACCGGCGCCCAAATGGTGCTGTCCAACACCTATCACCTGCATCTCCAGCCTGGAGAGGAGATCGTTGCTGACGCCGGGGGGCTGCATCGGTTCATGGGTTGGGACGGTCCGATGCTCACCGATTCCGGTGGCTTCCAGGTGTTCAGCCTCGGCGACCTCAACCGCATTGACGACGAAGGGGTGGACTTCCGCAACCCTCGCAATGGCAGCCGCATCTTGCTGACCCCAGAGCGGTCGATGCAAATCCAAATGCGCCTTGGCGCTGATGTGGCCATGGCCTTCGATCAATGTCCGCCCTATCCCGCCACAGAAAACGATGTCGCGGAGGCCTGCCGGCGCACCCACGCCTGGCTAGGCCGCTGTGCAGATGCCCATCAACGCGACGATCAAGCTCTCTTTGGGATTGTGCAAGGTGGTTGTTTTCCCCACCTCCGTGATCTCAGCGCGCGAACGGTGGCGGACTTCAACCTCCCCGGCATCGCCATCGGCGGCGTCAGCGTTGGCGAACCGGTGGAGGAGATGCATCAGATCGTGCGCCAGGTCACACCCCTGTTACCAGCTGATCGCCCCCGCTACCTCATGGGCATTGGCACCCTGCGTGAGATGGCAGTCGCCGTCGCCAATGGAATTGACATGTTTGATTGCGTTCTGCCCACCCGTCTCGGCAGGCATGGCACCGCACTGGTTGGGGGCGAGCGCTGGAACCTGCGTAACGCTCGGTTCCGGCACGACCACACTCCATTAGATGCAAGCTGCTCCTGCATCGCTTGCCGCCATCACACCCGTGCCTATCTGAATCATCTAATTCGTAGTGAGGAACTGCTCGGCCTCACGCTCTTGAGTATCCATAACCTCACCCATTTGATCCGATTCACCACCGCGATGGGGCAAGCCATTCGCGATGGTTGCTTTTCAGAGGATTTCGCTCCGTGGGAGCCAAGCTCCAGAGCCCATCACACGTGGTAGCGTCCGAGCTCCGACCATGAATTCGCCGGGATGGCTGCTTACACCCTCGATTTGCTGGCCCAGTTACCTGAGGCCTATCGAGCCTTTGGTCCGCTGATCGATATTCTGCCAATCATTCCGTTGTTTTTCCTGTTGCTTGCTTTTGTTTGGCAGGCTTCAGTTGGCTTCCGCTGAGCAAAACAGCCCAAACAAATTTGGGGAGCGCGAGATAACGCCTCCAGCGGCTTGGTTCCTGTAAAAGCCTATAAAGCCATTCCACCTGGAAACGGCTGGCCCATTGCGGCGCTCGTTCCTTGAGGCCAGCCCAGACATCAAAGCTGCCACCAACACCCATCCACAAACCGGTTTGAGCCGCGTTCATATGTTGCGTCCAAAGTTCTTGACGAGGAACGCCGAGAGCAACAAGCACCAAATCAGGGTTGAGCTCACACAAGTTGGCTTCGAGCTCGGGCCAATCTTCCTGACTGAGATACCCATGTTGCGCCAGCACCAAGCGCAATTCCGGGCGCTCCACCACCAAGCGATCACATAATCGTTCCATCACCTGCGGCGCAGCACCCACGAGCGCCACAGACCAGCCATGGGCTTCTGCGTAACCCAATAGTTCCCACGCCAGCTCAATGCCAGGGCTTCGGCGAACGCGCACACCTTGTAAACGCAGAGCCCAAACAACACCTGCACCATCTGGCACCACCAGATCGGCGTCAACAATCACAGCACCCAAGCGAGGGTTGGCTCGTGCTGCCATCGTCATCTCGGCATTCAGGGTCACGATCTGACCTCCCCCATCAGCATGCACACCAATGGCTGCTGCTGTGACATCGCGACACGCATCCACTGGCACCCCAAGCACTTGGAAGCGACGTTGATCACGCGGACCGGTGCTGGTGATGTCCATCCCTAACTCAACTGCGAGGGAGAATCTAGATCCGGTCCCTTGGAAGGCCACGGTTTTGTCGCATCCGAACCCTCAGGAGCAACACGCGCTACGCCTTGAAAAACTAATGAGCCTGGATGTGGCCATCGAAGCGGTGGTTCTACAACGTCAGCATCCAGTGAGCGGATTGCTTCCAGCCAGCACGGCAAACACCGTGCACGGAAATTACGGAGATGCCTGGGTTCGCGACTGTGTGTACTCGATTCAGTGCGTTTGGGGCCTTGCCATCGCCCATCGTCGCCATCACAGGGGCACAACCCAACGCAGTTGGGAACTCGAACAACGAGTTTTGGGGCTAATGCGCGGCTTGCTTAACAGCATGATGCGCCAAGCCTCAAAAGTGGAGCGGTTTAAGTACAGCCTCGATCCACTCGACGCCTTGCATGCCAAATACAACAGCGCCAATGGCGATCAGGTTGTTGCCGATGACGGCTGGGGGCATCTGCAGCTGGATGCGACATCTCTGTTTTTGTTGCAGTTAGCGCAACTCAGCCGCGGCGGGATCGCCGTGATTCGCAACCGCCACGAAGTGGCTTTCATCCAAAACCTCGTTTACTACGTAGCCCGGGCCTACCGCGTGCCCGACTACGGAATCTGGGAGCGTGGGGACAAGGGGAATGAAGGCTTACCCGAACGCAATGCCAGCTCCATTGGCATGGCCAAAGCGGCACTAGAGGCCCTCGATGGCGTGGATCTGTTTAGTTCCCACGGCGATGGATCGGTGCAGGTGCTGGTGCCGCAAGGCGCTGTCGTCCGCTTGCGCCGGGCACTCAAAGGACTGCTGCCAAGGGAGTCCGCTAGCAAAGAAGTGGACAGCGCTTGTCTCTCCGTGATCGGCTACCCAGCCTGGGCGGTGGAGGAGCGAGACCTGGTGGAGCGAACCGTCCAGCGGATCCGACGTGAGCTAGGAGGCCCCTACGGATACAAACGCTTCCGCCGGGACGGACATCAAACCGTTGTCGAGGACGTCAGTCGACTGCATTACGAACGGGCCGAACTGGTCAACTTCGAAGGCGTGGAATCGGAATGGCCTCTCTTCCTGGCCTATGAGCAGCTGACAGCCTGCTGTGAAGAGCGTTGGACCGACGCGCATTACTGGCAAGCAAGGCTCAAGATCCTGCAGGTCGAACGCCATGGGCAACAGCTCTACCCAGAGCTCTATTTGGTTCCAGACAATGCTGTAGAACTCGAACGACGGGCACCAGGAAGCCAACAAAGACTGGCTAACGACAACGTGCCTCTGCTGTGGACCCAGAGCCTTGCCTGGTTGGGGGAGATGCTGATGGAAGGACTGATCGAGCCAGCGGACCTAGATCCCTGCGGCCGCAGATTTCAGGCCGAGATCGGCGCCGAACAGGTCCTGGTTGCCCTTGCACCAACCAGCAGCGCACTCGCAGCCGAACTCAAGGCACGAGGGTTGCCAGTGAGCGATCCAAAGACCTGTCCCATCCAGGTAGTGCCATCCAGCAACCTCAATGATCGCCTCAGCGCCGTTGGCGGCGATGAAGCTCTCCGCTTGAGCGGTCTGCCGATGCTCCGAGCCGACACCTCGGATACAGCCCGCCTCTATCGACAAGGGGACGAGCAGCTTGCCGTCCTAGCGGCTGTCTTAGAAGAAGACACCTTTTTCGTCAGTCATGACCCACGACAGCTCATGGAAACGGTCCTCAATGAACTACACCTGCTGCAGCGGCACTGGCGCGGAGAGGGTTCTCCGCTCTTACTGATCCCGATTGAAGCCACCCTGCTGGAGAACAATCCAAAGCTGCTGATGGATCTCACCGCGCGGCTGCAATCAGGACGGCTCGAAGATATTCCCGTGTGCTTCAGCGACCTTGAAACACTCGCCCACAGCGCTCAGTGGGTGACTCTGCCAGCCGAAACAGCAAGGACCTATGCCCATCAACGCAGCGACGCAGCCCGCTATTTGCAGGACTCCACCGACTTCAGTGACCTCACCGCAGCCCAGGAGCAGGAGCTAGATGACATCCCCCTCGCTCAACTCCGTGATCGTCTCTGGAGTAGCCATTCACTCCGAGAACAGGCCGAAGTGCTTGAACTGCTGAAGCGCCAACTCGGCCATCGAGCGATTCTTAGCGGCCCGAAAGGGACACCAATTGAGCTGACCTCTCTGCTGGAGGAGATTTACCACCGCGGGCTCAGCCAGGAGGACTGGAACGTAGCTCGCCGCTGCGCAGGCACGATGGGGCTCGTTCATCCCCAATTAGAGGATGCTGTTATCGACCTGCTCAGCCGCCAGAAGCAAGTGGTCGTGGGAAGGAACTACACCAGCGACTCTCGCCTCAGCGCCCCAGCCTCAAGCACGGCGATCGCTGCCCTGATTGAACGCACCTGTGGCAGCGACGGCCGTGAGCGAATGTTGCAACAGGAATTGCTGGTGGCTCTTGATGGCCTTGCCCGTCGAGAACCGGAAAAACTCAAAGGGACGCTCACCCTGCAGCTGGGTCAACTCCTGCTTCTACTCACCTCAGAGCTCGCGGCCGAACGACACCTAAGCCAGGACGAAGCTTTTGAAGCCCTGTGCAGCGAAGCCCCCCATGCGATCAGCTTGCGTCTTCAAGCACTACTCAATGACGTGGACCACGCCCGAGCAGCCCTACAGCGACGAGAGCTGCTTCACCTGCGCGGACATGTGCAGTGGACCGTGCCTGAGCCCCTAGAAGAACGACCCAGCGGATCGGACTGGCTGCAACACCGCATGCGACTGGGCTCCCTGCAGCAAGTCCCGAAAGAGTTCTATGCCGGTATCTGGTCACTACTGCATCACTGCCGCGGCCTTGTGATCGGAGACAAATTGGAACGGCGCAACCGGCTAACCAGCGCCTTGTTGCTCGAAAAAACGCCAGGAGAGCGCAACTTCGCTATTCAGGTCGAGCATCTGCTTAGTCGCATTGAAGCCGCTGAATACCGCCAACTGTGTACAGAAAGCCTGCTCTCGCTGATGGCCTTCACGACGACCAACCCAGACATGCGCTTTGAAGACGACATCGCACTCGATGTGGTGATTGGTCATGCCGTTCGGGTGGGCTGGCAAAGCGCCCATCCCCAACAAGACAACGGAACTTACAGCCAGCACAAAGCTGCAGCTTGGGAGCAGTTTTACAAAGCCTCTCCAGCGCAATGCCGCCAGTGGCAAATCGAAGCGCTACGGGAGCTGGCTGAACAAGAAGGCCTGCTTTAGATCAAATCGGAGCGTCGAGAGCAATACCAACTCCTGGCCGCTCCACAGCCTGCTCAATCAAGTCGGCAAGACGAAGGGCCCTTGAAGCCTGCTGACCATCCACAGCAGGAGTTTCACGTCCACGAACGCACTGAAGAAAATGCTCCAGCTCGGCATAAAGCGGCTCGATCGAAGTCGTGCTCACCTCTTCAATGAAACCGTCATTGCGATAGAGCAGCTCGCCGTGATCAGCGGAATACCACTCATGGGCACGCCGATGAATATGCAAGGTGTGATTTAGAAAATCCGTTTCCACAAGGCTTCCACGACAGTGAGCACTCAAACTCCTGATCTTGCGATGACTCATTTTGCTGGCCGTCAGGCTTGCGACCACACCGTTGTCGAATCCAAGCGTTGCGTTTACGTAATCGATCGGCCCTTCAGCACTACGTCCACCAGCCGCTGACAAATGCACGACAGATGCCCCGGCGAGTTCCAAAACAAGATCCAAATCGTGGATCATCAAATCAAGAACCACCGAGACATCATTGGCTCGATCGGAATGGGGGCTGTGACGTCTGGCTTCCAGTACGACAACTTCCTCATTCGCCACCACCTTGGTCAACTCACGAAACGCAGGATTGAAGCGCTCGATATGCCCCACCTGCAGCAGCCGATCCACCCGGCTTGCCGACTCGCTGAGCGAAGCCGCTTCATCCTGACTGGCCGCAATTGGCTTTTCGATTAAAACGTGCAGCCCAGCCTCTAAACAAACCAAACCAACGGCATGGTGAAGCAGGGTCGGCACAGCGATACAAACCGCTTCAACCTCAGACATCATGTCGCGGTAATCCGCGAACCAACGGCAATCAAATTGGTCTTTGGCCATCGCCCCACGCTCAGCATCCGGATCAGCAACGCCCACCAGATCCGCGTCTTTCAAGAGACTGAGCACACGGGCATGATGCCAACCCATGTTGCCGATTCCGATTACTCCGACCTTTACCGGAACCATAGGGTCGGTCATCGGAGGGAATGCAGGACAGATCCAATTATCGGTGATCAACAGCTAGGACCGCTTCAGCGATTTGTCAGACCAGGGATCACCAGTCGCACCTGAACGATGCGCGGGCCTCTCATCGTGATGATTTCAAATTGAACTCCGTTGTGCCGCAGCGCTTCTCCGGCGGCAGGAATGTGCTGCAACCGTTCCAACAGGAAGCCAGCAAGCGTGTGATGGTCCGAGGCCTCAGGCAGGTCAAGGTCGAGTTGGCGATTGAGTTCCAAGATCTCCAAATCACCAGCAACCAGCCAGGCACCCTCTTGGCCCTCAATCTCCTGCAGGTCTGGCTCGGCACTTTCATGCTCTGGCTCATCCCCAACAATTTCACCCGTGAGATCGGCGGCAGTGACCAATCCCTCGGTGCCCCCATGTTCATCCACCACCAACAGCAAAGGATGGCCAGCACGAATAATCGCAAGCAATTCAGCAAGATTGCTGGTCTCCGGTACCCGCTCTGCAGGACTCAAATAAGGCTCTAGAGGGGAGTCTTTTTGCAGCTCGCCACGGGCGATGGGCTCAGCCAACCGGCGCAAATCCAACACGCCACGGACATCATCCAGCGACTGCCCAATCACAGGGAAACGCGCATGTCGGGTGCGGTGAACGGCCTCCATCAACTCTGCAAAACGCACCTCCACCGGCAGGGTGACCATCCCAGAACGAGGGACCATCACCTCCCTCACCTGCATATCCCGCAACGCAAACACCCCTTCAAGGATGTTGCGTTCATCTGGCCTCAGGCCCGTGACTCCCCCACTCTCCACGAGAGTCTCCAACTCACCGGCTGTTAGTGCCGGAACGAGTGCATCCCAGCGAGGCTTCAAGCCCACAAGACGAAGCAAGAGTGAGGCGATGACCTCCAGGGAAGACAGAAGGGGACGCAACACTTGCATGGTGGTTTCCAACACCGGAGACAATTGCAAGGCTGCCGGCTCAGGACGGCTGAGGACCAGAGCGCGTGGGAGCAGCCCAGACAACAGCGTGGCCAAGACCACCAACACAAGGAACCAGGCCAGATCCCACCAACGACCAGCTGGTGTGTCAATCGGCCACCAACGCTGACCAAAACCTTTCGCAATCCAACCGAGCGCCACCAATGACAAGGTGGTCCCGAACTGGGTCATTAGCAGAGCCGTTCTCAACCGACGCTGGAGGCGCTCGACCGCTGGAGCACCGGGATGGCCCTCCTCACGGAGTTCATGGACTCGACTAGGACGCAAACGCAGCAGTGAGACTTCAGCCGCTGCAAAAAACGCCGGTAAGACCAAAAGCGCGATCAGCAACAGGTTGCGCATGAGTCAAGAAAGAATGGGGGTCCCGAGGATCGAACTCGGCTAAGGCGAATTATGAGTTCGCTGCATTCACCAGATTGCTAGACCCCCGCGTTATCACGGATTTACCACAAGGCACGAATGGGTGCTGAGGGTGGATCATCCCGCTCAGTTGGCATTCTGACCTGACCTTCCTCCGCCAAGCTGCTCGTAAATCCGTTGGAAATATCCACCGTGCGCCACGGAATCGCCGGACTTTGCTCCTCCAGCAACACCTGATAGGTGGATTGCAAGGCAGATCCATCCCAAACAATCGTCTGATCGGGGAAGCCAAATCCCATCACCCTGTTGCCCTCAGGCCCCGCCACAGCAATGCCAAGAAGGTCGGTGATCTGGTGCATCACATCCACCCCACGAGCGAAGGGTGCTGTCCAGGCGTAAAAACGCTCCGTTACCAGCGCGTCTGTGGTCTTAATAGGGCCACATCGACTCACCTCAACGGGAGCAAGGACCTCGCCACCACTGCTTGACGGCGCAGGAGCTTCAAGGCTCGTCACGCAAACCACAGGATTGGCATGACCAGGATCCACCTGCCACAGAGCGAGTGGACCAATGATCACAAGAACACCAAACGGGAGCCTGCGCACAAAAACCGTTACTACTGCGCGCAAACTAGGCAAAGGATTCGCTGCGCACCAGCCCCGATGTCTCAACCTCTTGAACACGACCCCCTGCTGGAACGCTTGGCGAAAGAGGCTTACCGCCATGGCAACTTCACCCTCGCGTCCGGTCGCAGCAGTGATCACTACGTGAATTGCAAGCCGGTCAGCTTGAGCGGTTCAGGCCTAGCCCTGCTCTCCCCGGCGATGTTGGCGCTAGTGGAGGCCGATGCGGCAGCCGTTGGCGGCCTCACCCTTGGAGCCGATCCGCTCGTGAGTGGCGTTGCCCTCGCTGCTGCCCAAGCAGGACGCTCTCTGAATGCTCTTATCGTGCGCAAGCAGGCCAAAGGCCACGGCACTGGTGCCTGGCTGGAGGGGCCCCTGCCAGAGCAGGGTGCGCTCATCACCGTTCTTGAGGATGTGGTGACCACCGGAGGGTCATCCATCAAGGCTGTTGAACAACTCCGAGCAGCTGGCTACACCGTGAATCGGGTGGTGACGATTGTTGACCGTGAAGAGGGAGGGGCTGCTGCGATGCAAGCTGCTGGCCTCGAATTACACAGCTTGTATCGCCTGGAAGAGGTGGCCGCCCAGTCCCGTGAGTTCCAAGCATGAGCAGGCTCCTTTGGGATCAAAGTTTCCCGGTCCTGCGACTCGAGGGGAGTGGCAGCCGCACGTTCCTTCAAGGTCAGACCAGTGCCGATGTCCAGCAGGCTGAGGAGGGTGATCCCCTTCCGGCCTGCTGGCTTGATGCCACCGGACGGGTGCAGGCCCTGCTTGAAATCCGAATGGACGCCACAGGCGCTGATGTGCTCGTTCTCGCTGGATCGGTGGATGCCGTGAGCCAAGGGTTCGATCGCGTGATCTTTCCCGCCGACCGCGTCCGCCTCAAAGGGACCCGCCAACAACGCAGGCAAGAGCTGCTGGTTCAAGGCCAGCCGATGGAGCCGATCAATGTGTGTTGGACAGAGGATGAGCCGAACCAAAGCGATCGCTTCCCCGCCAGTGAGGTCGCAAACACCAACCAGCTGGATCATTGGCGCCTGGAACAGGGATGGCCTCTTAGTGCTGGTGAATTGGATGGAACCACCAATCCCTTTGAACTGGGCCTCTCCCCCTGGGTGCACCTCAATAAAGGGTGTTACCTGGGGCAGGAAACGGTGGCAAAGCTGGCTTCGAAAGGGGAAGTCAAACAACAACTGCGGAGTTGGCGTGCCCTCTCCAGCGATCTTCAGGGGACTATCCCTGAGCGGGGCACCGTGCTGCGACGCCAGGGGGACCGCGCTGGTGTCATCACCTCCGCTGTTGAGATTGCGGCTGCTGAAGGCTCGCCCCAAGAATGGATTGGCCTCGCCCTGGTGCGCCGACAAGCATTGGCAGACCCCCAACTCACCCTTGACGGCGATCAAGGAACGATTCAGATGTTCAAACCGCAGGCCTTTTCCGAGCCACCCACACGCGCTTAGGCCGGGCGTTGGTCACCACTCAACAACCATTGCGCCACCGCCCATGTGGCCAAGCCATCGTCGCGGTTGTAAGTGAGGATCCATCGCAAGGCATGGCTAGAGCCCCGAGCGTTGACTCCCTCACCCCGCCACTGACGCCACCACAACAGAGCCCTTGCTCCATCCACTCCCGACTGGCCCCATTTGAATCCTCTCCACCCCGCTACGGCCTTGAGGCCATAGCTGCTGAGGGGGAGTTGCCAATGGGCACGCAAGCGGGCATGCACATCAATCAGCCTCTCCCGCAGGGCTTGCTGTTCTTGGTCTGAAACGCCCTGGCGTTTGGCCATACGCAACAGGGCCAGCGACTCGGTTTCGCCGTAATGAAGGATCAACCAATCGGGATAGGTGGCAAGAAAACGCTGGATCCTTTGCCAGCAACGCTTCTCACCATGCTCTTGAAGCACCAGAAGCGGGTGGTAGGTGGCACGCGTCAGATCCCAGCTGGAGACTCCGTCATTCGCCAACCCGTTATTGGGCAAGCGGACAAATCCGTGCAAAAAGTCATCGCGCGCATCCGGATCTGATTCGATGTCATAGAGCAACACCCCTGGAGCATTCAGCACTTCAGGCAAGGCGGGGAGCGCATCAAGACGCTCCACAACCCCATCCCGTTGAACAAGGGCTTGGGCCACCAAAGGGGCCGCCATCGCTGCATGCTGTTCGCCGAAGCGCTTGAGCTGCCCAGCGAGATCCTTGGGGTTGGCTGCGGCCAAAGCCTGAAGGCTATTGACCCCAATTTCTTGAAGCATCTCCCGCCTTTTGGCGCCAATCCCACTCACTTCACTGAGATGCCCTTCTTGAGACGCAACGTCGTTGCAGAGCCCCCGCCAGCTGCAGAGGATGCACTTGCGACGATCTGCAGTCAAAGCTGGCGGATCGGTTCTGTTCAGATCAGCCGACAGTCGCAGCAAAGAGTCGTCGAGCTGGCGATTCAAGCTGTTGCCAAGCGGTAAGCGCTCACGTTCTAAACGTCGCCCCGAACCTGCCAGCGCAAGCCCATCAGGCACAGGCCCACCCTGAAATTCAGCTAACAAGCGTCCAGCCAAGGCAAGCTGGAACCGGTGTTCTCGGGTTAAGCGGCGGCCCTGCCGAGCGATCACGGGCCGATAAGCAAAGTCCCCCCAACGACTCGACCCTTTCACCCTCTCCAGCAGAGGCGGATGGGCTTCTAGAGCCGCACCCTTCAAGGCTGAGTCGTCCGGCAGAACTCCGCGCAACCTCACCCCGACAACTCCGGCATCGCCGCGCTCACAAGCGGCCTGACCATGCCCAGGCTTACCCGGCAGCAAGGCCACGAAACTGCGCTGTTGGTCATCCAGTTGCAAGGTGCGATGCGCGGTGTATCGGCGATCATCTGGATTGGCATGGCGGTCGAGCCATGCCCTCCTTTTGCAGCGCACCCAGCTCCGCAGCAACCTGTCCGTGAGTGGCTTGTCAGCGTGAGGGGTGGCACCCATCAGCCGACGTTAAGGCGGCCAGCTGCTAGATCCTGTGCATCGATTGCAACCCATGGTGTCTTCCCCTCTCCCGTTGGACGCCTCTCCGATCCGGTTTGGTACCGATGGTTGGCGAGGCATTTTGGGGGTGGATATCACGGTGGAGCGATTGCTTCCTGTTGCCGTCGCGGCAGCCCAAGAGCTCGCCCACCAGGCACCTCAAGGCTTAGACAGCCGCACAGTCGTGATCGGCTACGACCGCCGCTTCCTCGCTCCTGAACTCGCCGAAGTTGTGGCGGCAGCCGTACGCGGCTGCGGCCTGGAACCGCTTCTCACCGATACGGCAGTTCCCACACCGGCCTGCAGCTGGGCAGTCGTGGAACGCAAATCACTAGGGGCACTGGTGATCACGGCCAGTCATAACCCTCCGGAATGGCTTGGGCTCAAAATCAAAGGCCCCTTTGGTGGATCGGTTGAGGGCACCTTCACTGCTGCAGTGGAGCGACGGCTGGCCGCTGGAGGCATCACAGTGCCGGTGGCTGGAAGTAGCGAACGCTTTGATGGCCGCGGAGAACATCTCGCAGGATTGCGAACCAAATTCGACCTACAGGCTCTGACCGTTGGCCTGCGGGCCATGGGCCTCCACGTGTTCGTCGACCCCATGCATGGATCGGCAGCCGGTTGCGTATCAGATCTCATGGGAGACGCCGCCAAGGATCTGATCACCGAGATCAGAACCAACCGTGATCCCCTGTTTGGTGGATATGCGCCAGAACCCCTGGCCCCTCACCTCGGGGAACTGATAGCAGCGGTGAAAGCCTCAAAAGCAAAGGGCCGCCATGCCGTTGGCTTGGTCTTTGATGGCGATGGCGACCGCATTGCCGCCGTGGACGAAAACGGAAGGTTCTGCAGCACCCAGCAGTTGATGCCACTGCTAATCGATCACTTGGCTCGTGCCAAAAACCTGCCTGGATCGGTGGTGAAAACGGTGAGCGGCTCCGACCTCATGCGCCTTGTTGCGGAAGATCTGGGCCGGGAGGTCCTTGAACTGCCTGTGGGCTTCAAGTACATCGCTGCTGAAATGTTGGCCGGAGAGGTGCTGATCGGCGGAGAGGAGTCCGGCGGCGTGGGATTTGGCATGCACCTGCCAGAACGGGATGCGCTGTTTGCCGCCGTGCTCGTGCTCGAAGCGTTAGTGGAAGGGAAGCAGCCCCTTGGCGAGCGCATGAAAACCATCCAAGAGCGGTGTGGAGGTGAGGCTCACTACGACCGCCTCGATCTCCGCCTCGCCGACATGGACTCCCGCCGCCGGCTGAAAGCCCTTTTGGCTGACACTCCTCCCCAGGAGGTCGCTGGATTCCCTGTACTCGAGGTGATCACCACAGACGGCGTCAAACTCAGGCTCGGCCAAAGCCATTGGCTGATGCTGCGCTTCTCTGGAACAGAGCCCTTGCTTCGCCTGTATTGCGAAGCGCCAAGCCCGTCGCGGGTCGAGGAGGTTCTGAGCTGGGCTAGCACCTTTGCAGCCGCAATATGAGCAACCGCGTTCTGGTGATTGCCAGCGGTAATGCCGGCAAAATTCGAGAGTTTTCGAACTTGCTGCAACAGTTACCCCTGCAAGTGGATCCTCAACCCGAGGGGATCGAGGTGGAAGAAACCGGAATCACCTTCCGCGATAACGCCCTCCTCAAGGCCAAGGCCGTTGCAGAAGCCACTGGCCATTGGGCACTCGCCGATGATTCAGGCCTGAGCGTGGATGCACTAGGTGGTGCTCCGGGGGTTTATTCCGCGCGGTACGCAGACTCCGACCCCGAACGGATTCAACGACTGCTCAGAGAGTTGGGGGATCGCAACGACCGCCAGGCGCGCTTTAGTGCGGCGCTATGTATCGCAGCACCTGACGGCAGCGTGCTGGCAGCAGTGGAGGGTCACTGCGAAGGATCGATCACCTTCAGCGCTCGCGGGACACAAGGGTTCGGGTACGACCCCGTGTTTGAGGTCAAAAACAGTGGGCTCACCTTTGCTGAAATGACTCTGGATCACAAAAAACAACACGGGCATCGAGGGCGCGCCTTTGCCCTGCTAAAGCCAGAGCTGGAGAAGCTTCTCGCCAACGCGTCAAGCCAAGACGCAAGCACAAGGCCAAACCCCTGAAAGAACAACCCTGTACGGTGCCCGTTGTTATTGAAGGGTCTATGGCCATCGCCATGACCACGGGTTACAGCGCGCAAACCGAGGGTGCACGCCTCTGCATCGATGCCGCCTCGGACTGGGCCCTGACTTGTGTTGATCAATTAACGAACGATTCCAGCTACTTACTGATTGATTACGGAGCTGCCGACGGCGGCACCGCTGTTGGGCTGTGGTCTCAGGTTTTGGATCGTCTGCACAAACGCCAGCCCAAAGCCCATCTCACCTTGATCGGCAACGATCTACCAAGTAACGACAATGTTGCACTGGCCGAAAATATTGCCAAGCAGCTGGGTCGCCCTCCCAATCCCACCGTGCTGGTGAGTGCTCGCAGTTTCTATGAGCCCCTGGTGGCCCCTGAGACCGTGAGTTTCGGCTTCTCAGCCACAGCCATGCATTGGTTGAGTGAATCCCCTGGCCCCCTTAACACGCACACCCACGTGCTCGCCTCAGATGACAAAGAAGCCCTTGAGCGCTTCACAGCGCAAGCGATGAAGGACTGGGCCAGCGTCCTCGAACTGCGCAGCGTGGAGCTCGCCGTGGGCGGCCGCCTGCTCACCGTGAATTTGTCCCGTGACGAAGAGGGCCGATACCTCGGTCATAACGGTGGAGTCACTCGCAACGTTCATGACCAGCTGCATCAGATCTGGCGCAGCCTGGCTGATGAAGGCGTGATCAGCGAAGAGATCTACCGCAAGGGCACGATCTTGAACTTCTACAAGTCTCCGGAGGAGTTCATGGCTCCTCTCAAGGACAAGACTTCAGCGGCTTACCTCAATGGCCTCAGGCTCGTTGATGAGCGCACTGTCCATGTGCCCTGCCCCTATCGCAAGCGTTGGAACGAAGATGCTGATACCGCGTCTTTCGCCGAAGGACTGATGGCGACCATCCGTAGCTGGAGCCGCCACAGTTTTGCCTCCGTCGCTGGTGATCAGACAGCGGATCTCGTTTATGAGCGCTTGAAGCAGCGCATTGCAGCCTCCCCAGAGGAGTGGAGCCTCGATTACGTGGAGCACCACCAGATCATGGAGCGTGTGGCCTGATGACTATGGCCTCTCTGCAATCAGCCGGCACCCCTGCGGTGTCGGTGCTGGCTCAACATGTCTCCGATCATCTCTCGGTGTTCGTGGTAGCCGAAAGCAGCGATACCGGCAAACCCGCTAATGGCGGCCTGCGGCTGCTCAATTACTCCAGTGATGAAGCCTGCATCGCCGACGGGCATCGGTTGGCCAGTCTGATGATCCATAAGCACGATCTTTATGGAACCGGCTTCGCTGGCGGCAAAATTGTTGCCAGGGCTGCGGAGCCCGGTTCTGTCAAAGATGAGTTGATCAGCGTCACCGCTGAGCTGCTTCAATCCTTGAACGGCGCCATGATCACAGGCTGCGATCTCAACACAAGCCTGGAAGACATGGAGCGATTGATGTCGCTTACGCCTCATGTTTTGGCGGCCGTTGGAAGCCCTGTGGATGCAAGCGCCGCTACCGCTTTCGGAACAGTGGGAGCCGTTGAGGCGGTGCTTGCTCAATCTCTTGCAGAAGCAAAACCAGGCAGGGCCCTGGTTCACGGATGTGGCGCCGTGGGTGGAACGGTGGCGAAAACCCTGATCCAGCATGGCTGGGACGTCTTCACCGTTGACATGGATCCAGAGCGGGCAGGACTTCCCGGCGCGACACCCCTTCCCCCCAGCAGCCCGTGGTGGGACCAGGAACTCGATCTCCTCTTGCCCTGCTCTATCTCCGGTCTGATCGACCCGGAGATAGCCAGCTCTTTGCAGGTCAAAGCGATTGTTCCAGCCGCCAATGCTCCTTTTCAGAAGCCCGAAATTGCCGACGATCTGCGTCGTCGCAGCATCCGCGTCTTACCCGATCCACTCGTGAATGCTGGCGCCGTCATTGCCGACTCGATCGAACGCTTCTCGCCTGAGGCATGGGACAAGGCCACACCACAGCAGGTGTATGACTTTGTACGCCACGAAGTACGTCAGCGCTCCACGGATTTCTTAAAACAACGGGGAGATGGGCTCACTGTCAGTGAAGCTCTAGTTGAAGTTGCCGCCCACAGCGGTAAAGATCCCATAGGACTCAGCTTCGGAATAGCCGCATGACTTCCACCTCTCTCCCCGCCAGCGCAGCAGTGGTGATCATTGGGGGCGGCATGGCCGGCCTCAGTTGTGCCGCATCACTCGCGCGCCGAGGAATCCGCGACGTCATTCTTCTTGAAGGCAAAACGCTGGCCCATGCGCAAGCCAGCAGCTTCGGCGAAACCCGAATGTTCCGGGAAATGTATTCCGACCCGGTGCTTTGCCGTCTCGCGCAGGAAGCCAATCGCCTTTGGCGGGAAGAGGAGACCCATGCCGGTGAAATTTTGCGTGACACCCATGGACTTCTCTTCTACGGAGAAAGCTGGGATGAAGAGACGATCGAAGGATCGATCCCCGGCGCTCGCAAAGTGATGGACGATCAGTGCATTCCTTATGAAGCCCTGAATGCTGTTCAGATCGCAGAGCGCTTCCCG
>JASJLK010000081.1:0-32190 GCA_037620855.1 Synechococcus sp. ChBW.bin.23
ACAGTGTTGACAGCTGTACTCGCACACGTGAGATTGCTAATCCACTGATGGACCATCCTCGGCTTCCAGCCGCCTGCAAGGACACCGTTTGGGAGCTCCTGCAAGAAGCAAAATCTGCCACGAGCAACAGCTTTCAACGCCGCGACAGCATTGATAGCCCCGCACGTCGACTCACCGTGGTCTGTGCTGATCCCGCAAAGCCCAGCAAGCCGAAAAATTCGCCTTCAGCAGGATCTCCACCGAGTCAAACCTGAAGCTCATCAACAGCTGTGATAACTGGCCTCACCTAGAGCAATTAACGCGCCTGCACAGGCTTAAGTTTTGGGGATCGATGCTGCCTCGTCATGACCCCTTCAATGCCGACGGAACCCACCCAGCGGCAGGTGCAACTCGAGGCACCGTTCACCGACCAAAAGCCAGGCACCTCTGGTCTTCGCAAAAGCAGCCAACAGTTTGAACAGCCCCACTATTTAGAGAGTTTCATCGAAGCCTCTTTCCGCACCCTCCCAGGCATGAAGAGCGGAACCTTGGTTCTAGGTGGAGATGGTCGCTACGGGAACCTCCGCGCCATCGATGTGATCTTGCGGATGGGTGCAGCCCACGGATTGCAAAAAGTGATCGTCACTACAGGAGGCATCCTCTCCACGCCTGCCGCCTCCAACCTGATTCGACAACGTCAAGCCATCGGCGGGATCATCCTTTCCGCCAGCCACAACCCTGGTGGCCCAGATGGTGACTTCGGCGTCAAGGTGAACGGAGCAAACGGCGGTCCCACCCCAGCTTCCTTTACGGATGCGGTCTACGACTGCAGCAAAACCCTTGAGAGCTATTCGATTGTCGATGCCCCAGCCATCAGCCTGCAGGCCCCAGGACACCACACGATCGGGGAGATGCTGGTCGAGGTGATCGATGGCGTCGATGACTTCGTGTTGTTGATGAAGCAGTTGTTTGACTTCGAGAGCATCAGCGCTCTGATTCGCAACGACTTTCCGTTGGCCTTTGATGCCATGCATGCGGTCACAGGCCCCTATGCCAAAACATTGCTGGAAGAGGACTTAGGCGCACCAGCTGGCAGTGTCCGAAATGGGACTCCCTTGGAAGATTTCGGCGGTGGGCATCCCGATCCCAACCTCACCTACGCCCATGAACTCGCCGACCTTCTCATGAACGGTGATGCCTATCAATTTGGTGCTGCTTGTGATGGCGATGGCGACCGCAACATGATCCTGGGCAACCGTTGCTTTGTGAACCCAAGCGACAGCCTGGCCGTCCTCACGGCCAACGCCACTCTCGCCCCTGGTTATGCCTCAGGCCTAGCCGGTGTAGCTCGCTCCATGCCCACCAGTGCTGCTGTGGATGTTGTTGCCAAAGATTTAGGGATCAAATGTTTTGAGACTCCTACCGGCTGGAAATTCTTCGGGAACCTTCTAGATGCTGGCGACATCACGCTCTGCGGGGAAGAAAGCTTCGGAACCGGCAGCAACCACGTACGCGAAAAGGATGGGCTGTGGGCGGTGCTGTTCTGGCTTCAGATTTTGGCGAAGCGACGCTGCAGTGTCGCCGAAATCATGACTGAACATTGGAAGCGTTACGGGCGTCACTACTACTCGCGCCATGACTATGAAGCCGTTGCCAGCGAGGCAGCGCATGGGCTTTATGACCGCTTGGAAACCATGCTTCCAAGTCTGATCGATCAGCCATTTGCAGGCCGAAGCATCAGTACCGCTGACAACTTTAGCTACACCGATCCGGTGGACAAATCCACCACCAAAGGGCAAGGACTGCGCATCCTGCTCGACGATGGAAGCAGGGTGGTACTGCGCCTGTCTGGCACCGGCACCAAGGGAGCAACCTTGAGGGTGTATCTCGAGAGCTACGTCCCAACCACGGGTGACCTCGCTCAAGATCCCCAAGTTGCACTAGGCGAGATGATCGAAGCCATTAATCAACTTGCCGAAATCACAGAACGCACTGGAATGGATCGTCCAACCGTGATTACCTGATTGGTTCAGGCCGTGGGTTATTTTTTCTGTGATCCACGCCTGCCTCGATGGGCATTTGTATGGCGATATAAAGGATCAACGGCCTCTTCCTGCAGTTGACGGGTGGTTTCGATTGCAAAACCAGCGAGCCCGGATGATGTAATCACCATTAAGTAGAACAATCGCATCCTTCTGAGATCAACCTCAGCGGGGGTGTTCTCAATTAAAACCTTCAAGAAATAAGCAAGAGCGCTGCCGATCAAAATACCAATTGCAATCGCTATCAACACTCTTGAACCGCTAAACGATTGAGTCGGTGATTTCTTTATGGGCGATGGAGATCGTGATCCCATCAGTTCAGTTGAGGATCAATAGAGGATTTGCCATCAGCCTGACCAAGAAGCGACTTCATCACCACGTAAAAGACTGGAACAACCAGCGTTGAAAGGAACGTCGCTACTAACAAGCCACCAAATACAACCAAACCAAGGGAAGACTGACTTTGAGCACCGGCGCCGGTCGCCAGCATTAAAGGCAAAAATCCTGTTAAGGAGGAAATTGCCGTCATCAAAATCGGCCGAAGACGAGACTTAGCTGCAAATCGAGCAGCGTCTAAAGCTGATACCCCCTCTCCCATCTTCTGATTGGCAAGGTCAACGATGAGGATGGCGTTGCCTCCTGCCAGACCGATCAGCATCACCAAACCGACTTGAGCGTAGATATTGAGCACCTGACCGGCTGCTGCCAGGAACACAAGAGCTCCAAGCAGAGCCGTGGGCACCGTGAGCAGGATGATGATTGGATCGGAGTAACTCTCATATTGCGCAGATAAGACGAGGAAAACCGCCAGAATTCCAAGAGCAAAGATCACCACCGCGAGCGAGCCTGCTTTTACCTCCTCACGGGAGATCCCAGTCCAGTCAAAGTCAAGACTTGGGAAATTACCATTGGTGAAGATCGTCTTCATCGCGGTGATCGCCTGTCCGGAGCTTTTGCCTTCAGCAGGGGAACCCTCGATCTTGATAGAGCGATAGAGGTTGAAGTGGGAGATCACACTTGGGCCAGTTGTGGGTTTAACCGTGAAGAACTCAGCCAGAGGAATCTGCTCTCCTTTCGTATTTTTGACGTAAATGGAAGAGAGCTGCTCAGCGCTGGATCGACTGGTGTCATCCGCCTGCACATAGACCCGACGCACTTTTCCTTCCTGGAACGTATCAGTGACGTAACTGCCTCCGAAGTTGATGCTGAAGATCTGCATCGCTGAGCCGAAGTCGACGCCGAGAGAAGCCATCTTTTCGCGATCAACCTTGACCTCGACCTGAGGAGCCTCAGGGGTGAACAAAGTGCGCACCCGACTGAGGAATGGATTGGCGTTACCGGCCTGAACGATCTGCCCAGCAAAGCCAAAGAACTGGTTGAGACCAAAAGCACCGCTGCTCTGGTCCAGCAGCTGGAACTCAAAACCACCACCAACTCCATATCCAGGGATGGCAGGAGGTTCAACAACGAACACCCTGCCCCCATCCACGGCCATAAGCAGCTTTTTATTGAGACGCTCCACAATTGCTGCCATGTTGTGTTCACTTCCCTGGCGCTCGTCCCAGTGCTTGGTGCCAAAAAAGAAAAAACCCTTATTGGGAGCACTGCCATCAAGACTGGCTCCACTGAATAATGCTGCGGCCTTGATGTCGTCTTCGCTGCGCAGAACCTCGGCCACTTTGCGGTTGATCTCAAGCGTAGTTTGGTTGGAAACACCATCTGGAGCTTGCACAACACCAATTGCATACCCCTGATCTTCGATCGGAACAAAGCCACCGGGAATGCGGGTAAAGGCAAAACCAGTGAGCAAAATTCCAGCGGCCAATGCTGCCATCACAATGGGTCTAGCCTTGAGAACCTGATCAAGAAGTTTCGAATAACGCTTCTCAAAACCTGCGTAAAAGCGGTTGAAATTAGTGAAGATCTCTGGAACAAACCAGCCGACACCAAGACCGATTGCCGTAAACAAAATCACTGGAATGAGATTCGTCACTCCAACGAGAATCAAACCCACTACGGCACCTCCAACGGCACCGGGCATCCTCAAAGGAATCGATGAGACCTTCATGGCAATAAAACCAATCAAGGCACCGATAACAGCAGGAACAAGCACCATTGCTGCGCCATCACCAGCACTCAGCAAGCCATAAGCAAAACCAAAACAAACACCAGCTGTTGCGTATTGCTGTTTGCTCAACTCATTGGTGTCTCGCTCTAGCAGCAACGCCGCCAGCATTGGCGAGAAGGTAAGGGCGTTGAAGGTGGAGATGCCAATTGAAAAGAGGATCGTTGCAGCGAACTGCTTGTAAATGGTTCCTGTAGCGCCAGGGAAGAACAGCACGGGCAAGAACACCGCCATTTTCACCAACGAAGTTGCGATCACGGCGTTGAATAACTCATCCATCGTGGCCATAGCCGCTTGAACGGATGTCATGCCCTCAGCTTTTTTGGCGGAGGTGTCTTCAACAACGGTGATGGCGTCATCCACCACAAGACCGGTAGCGAGAACCAGACCAAACAAGGTGAGCTGGTTGAGCGAGAACCCAAAGGCCAATACCAAAGCAAAGGTTCCGATCAGTGCCACTGGAATGGCAATTGCCGGCACAAGAGTGGCCTTCCAGTTCTGCAGAAACAGGAAGAGAATGAGCACCACAAGAATCACCGCATCCCGTAAGGAATTGGTCACGCCCTTGATCGACTGATTAATGAAGTCAGTCGTGTCATAAATGACCTGAGTTTCCAGACCAACAGGGAGGCTCTGTTCGAACTTTTCGATCACCTCCTTTACACCGTCGGAAACTTGAATGGCATTACTACCAGACAACTGATAGATCGCGACACCCACAGATGGAGTGCCTTTGAGGTCAATCGCATCAACGCCGTAGGTGTCTCCTCCCAAGCTGACTCGACCGACGTCTCGAAGTTTGATCAGACCACCATCATCTGTCGTCTTTAAAACAATATTCTCAAACTCCTGCTCAGTCGTAAGGCGACCCTGCAGTTGGACGGTGAACGTAAATTCTTGTCCTTGAGGAGCTGGAGAGCCACCCACCTTTCCAGCGGGCACAAGACGGCTCTGGCTATTGAGCTGAGTCACCACATCGGTTGAGGTCAGCTCATAGGACGCGAGCTTGTCCGGATCTACCCAGAGGCGAAATGCCACCTTTCGATTACCGAAATACGTAACTTCTCCGACGCCTGGAACTCGCTTGATGCTATCGGTGAGATTCTTGTCTAAGTAACCGCTAATCGTCTCAACACTGTATTCCGTTTTGGAGGGGTCGGAATTAACGAAGTTATAAACAAGAAGAATCGAGTTCGAGGCCTTATTGACTGTGACACCAGCCTTTTTTACCTCCTCTGGCAGCTGGGGCTCCGCAAGGGAAACGCGGTTCTGCACATTCACCTGATTGATATTGCCATCGGTGCCACTGTTAAATGACACTGAGATCGAACTCACCCCATCCGAAGAGCTATTTGAGCTAATGAAATCCATATCCTCAACCCCATTGATCTGCTGTTCGAGCACGGAGGTGACACCCTGCTCAACAGAAACTGCATCAGCACCTACATAGGTGGCCTGAACTTTGACGGTTGGAGGAGCAATATCGGGGAGATTTTCAATCGGCAAAATTGGGATTGCAATCAATCCCACAATCACAATGAGAAGGCTACAAACGGTACTAAGGACAGGCCGACTGATGAAATTATTAGAGGCAGACATCTCTCAGCCTCAATTCTGAGCTGCAGCAGGTTTCTCCCCTGCTCGCTGAGTTTTCAGCTGAATCGGCATCCCATGCTTGAGATTCAGGAGATTGGTAGTAATCACCTTTTGGTTGAGCTTCAGCCCTTCAGTGACTGGATAGCGATTATTCTGAAGAGCACCAATAACTACTGGAGTTTGTAATGCAAAAAGGATATTTTCTGGCAAAACACCTTTCCTAATCCCCAAACCAATCCTCTCGATATCAGCTTTACCTGGGTTGGCTTTCAACTCATCAAAGTTGCCAATACGAAAAACAAAACTCTGGCCTGAGGTCTGTGTTACCGAGGCAAAGGGTACAGATAATTGTTGCGTCGTCTGCAATTGAACCCGAGTTCGAAGGCGCTGGCCACTTCGGAGTGCACCGTCAGTATTTTCGAACAGGGCTTTCACTAACAACCCCTGTGTTTGAGGATTCACCTGAGGATCAATAGACACAATTTTGCTAATAGCCAGTGGCTTTGGATTACCAGGTGCCGTAAGAATTACAGGCTGTCCTAGGGCAAGCCGGTCTCCGTAAACTGCGGGAACCTCAACCATTGCCTCAAGAGTGTTGTTCTGAACCACGCTCGTAAATGGTTGGTTCTGTTCCACTACATCGCCAATTCCCACTTGTACATTCGCCACAGTGCCGGCGATTGGCGAGCGTAAATTGCTATAGCTCAGCGTGGCCTCTAGAGACTTCACGTTTTCAACGGCAGCGATGTATCGCGTGCGGTAGGAATCACGTTGCCGAAGAGAAGCTGCACCTACTTTTGCGAGGTATTCTTCACGCTCCCAATCGATCTTGGCAGTTGCAGTCTTCGCCCGTTGCTCGGCCAACGCTGCACGCTGCTGAACTTGATCAAGAACCACCAATAACTGACCAGGGTTAATTTGATCTCCTTGGCTCATCTTGAGCTGCGTGACACGGCCAGTTGTTTGTGCAGCCAACTCGACAAGCTCATAGGCCTCAAGGGTGCTGACAGTATCAATGTCGTCTGTAAAAGGGGCTTCGAGAACAGAGGCTTGCTGGACCGGCAGCGGCGGCCTTCTTTCACCAGAGTTTCCACAAGCACTTACGGAAATCGCTGTCAACAGCACTGGCAGCAATGGTCGAAAACGCAGCACAAATTCTGTGACGAACGATCGAATTATGTACGAACTTGCACCCAGTTTTGGTTCGGATCAGGCAAGAATCCATACACGAAGACCATTCAAGGGAGATTGGTCGGTTGGTTGAAGATCTATTCAGCCACCACGGCAACCAGCAAAGACGGCGTCAGGCGCCCTTGGCTGACCGTTTAAGGCCCACATCACTCGAGGAATTTGAAGGCCAGAACGCGATCCTCGCCGAAGGCCGTTTGCTGCGCCGGGCGATCACCGCAGACCGTGTGGGCAATCTGATCCTGCACGGACCGCCTGGAGTCGGGAAAACGACCCTGGCCAGGATCATTGCCACCCACACCCGTGCTCAATTCAGCAGTCTGAATGCTGTTTTAGCAGGCGTGAAGGACCTTCGTGAGCAAGTGGACGCCGCCAAGGAGCGCTTGGAGAAACATGGCTTGCGAACCATCCTGTTCATCGACGAAGTCCATCGCTTCAACAGTGCTCAACAGGATGCGCTACTCCCTTGGGTCGAGAACGGCACTCTCACCCTGATTGGTGCCACCACTGAGAACCCTTACTTCGAAGTCAACAAAGCCCTCGTGAGTCGTTCGCGCCTGTTTCGACTGCAAAGCCTCGAAGCCTGCGATCTACGTCAATTGCTCAATCGAGCCCTTCACGACAAAGAACGGGGCTATGGCAATCGTTCGATCACGATCACTCCCGATGCCGAAGCCCACATGGTGGATGTGGCCAACGGTGACGCGCGCAGCCTTCTCAATGCCCTCGAGCTGGCGGTGGAAAGCTCAACGCCTTCCGATCCAGAGGCCACGATTGAAATTGATTTGACCATCGCCGAGGAGTCGATTCAAGAGCGAGCTGTGCTCTACGACAAACAGGGAGATGCCCACTTCGACACGATTAGCGCTTTCATCAAATCCCTTCGGGGCTCCGATGCGGACGCAGCCCTATTTTGGTTGGCACGAATGTTGGAAGCAGGGGAAAACCCAAGGTTCATCTTTCGACGGATGTTGATTTCAGCGGGAGAGGACATCGGGCTAGCCGACCCCCAGGCTGTGGTCGTCGTGGAAGCCTGTGCAGCCGCCTTCGAACGCATCGGCTTGCCAGAAGGCCTTTACCCGCTTGCCCAGGCAGCTCTATACCTGGCCTGTGCAGAAAAAAGCAACAGCACGATGGGACTGTTCGAAGCGATCCGCCTTGTGCGCAGTACACAAAACCAGACGGTGCCAAGCCACCTCCGCGATGCCCATCGCGATGGTGAAGCCTTTGGCGACGGAAAAGGGTATCGCTACCCCCACGCCTACAAAGAGCATTGGATCGCACAGAATTACCTTCCCGATGTGCTGCAGGGGGAGGTCTTCTGGACACCGAGCAAGCAAGGGTGGGAGGGGGAACGGCGAGGAAGGATGCTCGAACGTCGGGCTGCCCAGCTCGCCGTCGCAGCAGAGGCGGCCCAAACCCACCCCCTACTCCTCAGTAGTGGTCCAGACCTACCTGAAATGGAGCGCTGGCTTCATCGACAGCTCGCCCAAAACGATGAGCGTTTGCAAGATCTGCAGCAGCGACTCTGGACCGCAGTGACCTTTCAACGCACCGACAGGGTGCTGGTGCTCGGGGGACGATCCCTGCTATGGGCCCTGGGTCCCCTGAATGCGGTGCAGGAAGGGAGCGTCACAATCCTCTGTAGCAGCGCTGAAGAACGCGCCCGACTTGAAGCACAAGTGGATCTATTAGATCCACTTCATCGCCCCAACCTCCTCACAGGAGGTTTCAAGGCGTTGCAAGCACTTCCTCAAGACTGGCAATTCGAAGTCGTGGGAGGTCGATTCAGCAGTGATGATCGCGATTGGATCGAATCTCCAAAGTTTTGGCAGCAACTTCAATTGAAGCTGTCACCAAGAGCTCAGCTGCATGTCCTTCTCAGCCAAACAGCAATCGGTCCAGCAGCAGCGATCTCAGAGCAATGCCCTGGTTCCAGCGATGTTCTGTCGGAACTCATCGAGAAGGAACAACAGTGGCTATTGACCCAGCAGCTTGATCAGCTCGTCCGGCAGCAGCTCGAACACCTCTCAACCGCAGTCAGCACAGAGCGGTGGCAGGAATCTCTGTCACTCCCTATCGACGAACGCCTGTTGAAACGCTGGCTGGGAGAGGACCGTCCTTATCGATCTCTGATCAATCGCTGCAGCCAGCCAGAAACAGTGCTCACCACACTGCAGCAGCTCCTGCAAACAAAAAGGGGGGGGCAACTTCCACAACCCCTGATCCATCAGCGGCTTGACTGCACGATGTTGTCCTCGTAGCGGCCAGCCATAAAAAAAGCCCCGGCATTGCCGAGGCTTGAAATGGCCGAAGCCATTCGATCACCAGAGGCCGCGTACAGGAGCTGCCACGGGAGCAGCAGCGCGAGGAGCGGGAGCAGCAGGAAGAATTTGCTTAGCTTGCACACAAGCGGGCAAGAACACGTACCAAGACATCAGGGAAGTGGCCTGGGCACCGTCAAGACCGTCCTTACAGACGTTTTGGGAACCGTCAGAAGCACCGTTGTCAGCAAGAGCGAAGTCAACGGGGAGGCCATTTAGGATGCCGGCAGAAGAGATCTTGCCGTCAGCAGCATCAAGAATGATGGCGGAGCGAAGAGCAACGACGGCTGTCTCTTGCTTCCTCCAGTAGGGGTAGTAGCTCTTGGTCTGATCCTGAAGGAAGGCAACGCCATCGCTGGAATACAAGAAGCGTGAAACGCCTACGAGGTCAACCTCGTAGGAGCGGGTCATGCCCTCTTGGATTTCTTCTGCAGTCCAACCGGAATTGTTGATTCCACCTTGGAGGCCGCGGTCGGTGATTTCACCGTCAGCGAAGAAGGTTTTGAAAGCTGAAGACTTGGTGGACCAAACAGCACCACCGGTTTTCCAGCGCACAGGGCGCTCAGCGGCTTCGGCTGCAACAGCCAGAGTTGTGAGAGAAGCGGCGGCAAGAACACCAGCTGCAAGACGTGTAAACACGGACGAATGAAATATAGACATCAGGATGATTTTAGGCGCAGGAAATTAAAATGCCAACCAAAACGTTGGGTCCAGTAGAGGAAACTGTCCCTAACACGCACCAATGGGACCAACTCATTAGGGGTATCAAGCGAGACTCACGATTCTCTCTCTAACAGCGGTTTACAGGGATCAAAGCTCAGACCTCTGGTATCTCAAACGCCCTCCATCCTTCGGGGCAAACCGCAGCTATCTGCTCACTGGAAGCAGGGGTTAGGCCTCGACACTGAACGCGTACGAGCTTGGAGCCATTGAAATGCACAATCGCAACGTAGCTTTCACTCCCACGTTTGGGGGTCAGCCATAGGCGCGTACTCCTGGCTTTCGTTTCAACTCGTACGTCCATGGTTTCATCGCTGCTCAAACCAAGATCAATCAGTGATGACGCAAATTGTCCCCAGTAAAAGCTGGCGAGCTGGCCGCGAACGAACGCCCTGAGCAAGGTTTCGGCTTGGCGACGTTGATTCAAGGTTGCCTCTTGATCATCGAGCTGCTCAAAAAGACGCGCATCCATTAGGAATCCTGGATCTCCTGGAGAGAACACCTGCGTTTGACTGGTCGCGATCAGGCCAAGGCCCCCCAAGAGCAAGGCGGCTACCACGGTGGGCACAGATCGCATCCAAGATTGAGTCAAGCCAATGAGGATCTCGATCCCGATCGAGATTTCAACCTAAGCAGACTCTTGCTCCAATCAAGTTCTGTTCGCAAGCTGACACGATCGCCATGCCCCATGGCCCGAGTTTGCGGCAGTGCGCTGACACCTGAAAACCCCTGCCCTGGTGGCTTGCACTCAACCCATCGGCCGCCACAACCCATTGCGTCAGATCCTGAGCCAAAGATCCTTGTTGCCACTTAATCGCAGCTTCCTTGATCAGCCAGTGTTCCAAAGCAGCCTGGTGAAAAGCGTGCTTGGGAAGGCTTATGAGACGACACCGCTCGCTCGATGCGTAGTAACGGCTCATCAGCGCTTCAGAAGCAAACGGACGATTTAACCGCTCTAAATCAACTCCGACGGGAGCAGAAGACCATGCCATCAACGCAGATCCCTTGCTGTGGCTCAGGCTGACAAATCCCCAACCTGAATGCAGCGCTGGAGGCGCGCCCGGAGGCGCATGCAGAGGAATCTCCTGCGCCGGCACTCCCCACAAATCACTCAAGCAGGAACGCATCCAGGCACGGGAGCCAAGGAAACGCCTCTGACGCATCTGGCCCAAGCTGCAGGCCCAGGCTTGTTCCTGATCCGACACGCAAGAGTCTGTTGAGGAAGCCGGCCCAAGCCACATCACGGTTACGCTTCCGCTCCGGTTAGAGACTTCATCCATGACTTTGCAGATCGGCGATCTCGCGCCTGATTTCACACTTCCTGACCAAAACGGTGAGCGCGTGCAGCTGGCCTCCTTACGGGGGCAGCGCGTAGTGATCTATTTCTATCCCAAAGACGCCACCCCTGGTTGCACGAAAGAGGCCTGCAACTTCCGAGATCGCTGGTCATCTTTCAAAGACCATGGCATTTATGTCTTAGGGATCAGTAAGGACAACGCCTCATCCCATACGCGCTTCATCGCCAAGCAGGAATTGCCCTTCACGCTGTTGAGTGATGAGGAGCCTTGCCCCGTTGCCAGCAGCTTTGAAAGTTACGGCCTGAAAAAATTCATGGGTCGCGAATCCTTGGGAATGATGCGACACACCTTCGTAGTCGACGCAGAAGGACGGTTGGAATTGATCTACCGAAAAGTGAAATCTGATTCCATGGCCGATCAAATCCTCAGTGACTTAGGCATCAGCTGATCAGCTCGACCATCGCCTCCATCACCAAGTTCGGTGAATGAAGCACCGCAACCCCCAATTGCTCCTGAAGTTTCGGGAGCAGTTGGGGGGCATCTCCTCCACAGAGCCAAATCGGCCAAGGGCTTTTGGCATGCGCTTGACGGATAAGGCCCACCAAACTTTGCTGGGCTCCAGAACGCATCGCTGCCTGCGTCTCGAAAGGGAAAGCCTCCACCTCTTCTGGTTCTAAAACCAAAGACGAGGTCGCTTTGAGACCTGCGGTGGCCTCAACCATCGCGCGCAATTGCAGGCCATACCCAGCCGCCAACAACCCACCAGAGAACGATCCATTCGCCGAAATTCTGGTAAGGCTGAGAACCGTGCCTGCATCCACCACTAGGACGCCCACACGTTTGTGATTAGCTCGCCAAGCTCCCCATCCAGCGAGTGCTCGATCGATTCCCAACCAAGAGGGAATCGCCTGAAGAGGGATTTCACTCAGGTTCAAGCGTCGACTGGACTGCAAAGAAGAATGGCTTGGGATTGGCCCCACAGCCGCCCAGGCGAGGAGATCGCTGGGTGCATCCAACTGCTCATGGGACGCGGCCTCATGCTGATAGATCCAGTGAGAATCCCCCCTCTGCTCTGCCCAGTGCCAGCGGCTGTTCCCAATCAGCAAGCAACGGGATGGGAGGTCCTCGTTAGATGCCATCACCCATAACACCCGGCACGTGGATGCCACATTCCTGCTTAAGGCCAGCAAAGCGGGTATCTCGTCCCATCGCCTCTAGCCCATCAGGACCACTGGAATGCCAATCCCCAACTGTGGAATACCCCTTCTCAAACAAGGGATGTTGGGGAAGATCGTTCTCCTGCATGTAATAGAAGACATCTCTTGAGGTCCACTCCAACAGCGGCCTCAGGGACAAGCGACCCCGAATGGGATCGAGCGCAGTCATGCTCCTGCGTGTGTCCGTCTGTGCACTGCGCACACCACTCGCCCAACACGACACCTGCAGACGATGCATCGCTTCCTCGAGTGGCTCCACCTTGCGGATTTTGAGGTAATACTCCATGTCCTCAACAACGCCTGATTCCCAAAGGCGGCCATGGAGCGCCTCCATCCGCGCTGCAGACGAGGAGGACTGTGCAATGTGGAGATTCAGATCGAAGCGCTGGCAAAGATCCTCGGCGTAGCGATAGGTCTCGGGAGGGAGATAGCCGGTATCCACCCAGATCACTGGAATATCTCGGCCTCGATCCATCCCGCTCAACAGGTGGAGCAACACAGAGGATTGGATTCCGAAGCTCGTAGTCAGTGCAAAACCCGACCCAAATCGCTCACGAGCCCACAGCAACCTTGCGCGCGCATCCAACGGCTCAAGCTGCTGACGCGCTTCTTTAAGGTCTCCCACATCAGCCTTAGGGCCAGCGGCAACGACAGGCTGATTGTTGGAGGTGGAGACATCCCTCATCTCTCCATCTTCCAACGCCGAGGGGCATGGTGTCATGTCTATGGTTTCGCAAACCCCCTTTGAAGTTCTGACTTCCGACATCACCATGCACAACGATCCAATCATTGTTGTGGGCGGTGGCTTTGCAGGTCTAACAACAGCTCTAGCGCTCAGTAATCAACGGCCCCGTCCACCGTTATTACTGATTGAACCGCGTCATCAATTTCTCTTCTTACCCCTTCTCTACGAGCTTCTCAGCGGCGAAATGAAGAGCTGGGAGGTTGCTCCCAGCTACGACAGCCTTCTTCAGGGGCGACGCATTCCCCGCCTGGATGACCGGGTGACATCGATCAATACAGCGCAGAAATCTCTACAAACTGGCCGCGGCCAAATCCTGAACTACAGCCAGCTGGTGCTCGCCACTGGCTCAGAGCCCGATGACTTTGGCATTACAGGAGTCAAGGAACATGCCTTGACCTTCCATTCCTTGGCGGATCTGCCTCTCCTTAAAGAGCGCGTTCACAGTCTTCGCAACCGAGCGTCAAAAGATGGGGCACTGGTCATCGTTGGAGCGGGTGCCACAGGCGTTGAATTGGCTTGCAAACTCAGCGACATGCTGGACGGATCAGCCACCATTCACCTCGTTGAATTGGGGGACAGCGTTCTCTCAAGATCCCGAGCCTTCAATCGCGAACAAGCACAACGGGCACTGGATCAACGGGGGGTGCATCGTCACCTCAACACCCGAGTGACCTCGGTATCAGCCAATGCCGTACAGCTGCTTAAAAACGATTTACCTCAATCTCTCAACCATGACGGTTTGATCTGGACGGCAGGGACCAAACCAGTGCTGCCCACCCTGATTCCCAACCCGACCCGTGAGCGCGGGCTGCTCTCTGTTGAGGAAGGGTTGCAATTAACGACAGACCCGAACGTGGTGGTTCTTGGGGATGTGGCCTGTCACAACGATGCAGACACCCCATGGCCCCGTTCGGCCCAATCAGCGCTCCAACAAGGAACGGCAGCGGCTCGGACACTTCAAGCCATACGCATGGGTAAGGCTGTTCCCAGTTTTCACTTCCAAGATCTTGGCGAGATGCTCAGTCTTGGCATGGGGGATGCATCGATTACTGGCATGGGACTCACCCTCGCCGGCCCTCTCGCCTATCGAATGCGGCGACTCACTTACCTCGCCCGAATGCCAGGGCTCTCCTTGGGATTGAAGTCTGCAGGCGCCTGGCTGGTTCATTCTTGAAGCAGGCTCACTTAGCAGGTCGAACCAATGGCCTGCGCCCATCACTGCACCGTCAACTCGAGCGTCTCAGTCAGAGGAGGCACCCCGGTCTGAGCGGCGCCGATCCACTCACCTTGGAGCGACTGTCTGAGCTGGTGCTCGATTTAGGTCAGCCGTTGCATTTGATTGTCGATGAACGGGGACTCTGCCGACTGCTCTGGGTTGGGCCCCTCAGCGAATCGGAACAACTTCGCAGCCATCTCCCTGGAGGGCCACGACGAATCAAGCGACGTTGGAGGTTGATCAGCAGCTTGCAAGGCAAAGCTGGAACAGACCTGAAGCCCGACGGCAGAGATGCCGTCGTCGCCCTCGACCTCAAACCCGACATCTGGCTTCGCTTTCAGGCCTCGCCCTCCACAGGGGGTGGGCATGTGGCCTCGCTTTGGCAACCAGATCCTGGGCATCCTTCCGGCTGGCAGCAAGCTGCAGTTGGCACTCTCAAGGAGCTTTGCGACCGTCCTGCCACAGAAACCTCAAAGGATCTTGATTCCACCCAAGCCGCAACGGCTCCCTCTGACGTTCAAGAACGGGTCTTGCTGCTCATCCTCACGGGTGCTGACACCCAGCGGAGCGAAAGGGATCTAGCTGAATTAGAGGGGCTTGTTCGTAGCGCAGGTGCACTCCCCGTTGCTGTCTGCCGGCAACGGCAGGGACAACCCAACCCTCAGACCCTCTGGGGCAAGGGAAAATTACAAGAAGCGGCGCTCGAAGCGAGACGCCATCAAGCCACCCTCGTGATCACAGATCGGGAACTCTCTCCCGTTCAATCCCGAAATCTGGAGTTGCTCATTGACTGCTCAGTGATGGATCGCAGTGAATTGATCCTAGATATTTTTGCCCAACGAGCGGCGAGCGCCGCTGGACGTCTGCAAGTTGAGCTCGCTCAATTGCGCTACCGACTTCCGAGGCTGAAGGGCCGCGGCCTCAGCCTTTCGCGCCAAGGGGGAGGAATTGGCACGCGCGGACCCGGTGAAACCCAATTGGAAAAGGATCGCCGAGCGATCAGCCGTCGCATCGAACATCTCGGGCGATCACTGCTCCAACTAGGCGCCCATCGCGCCCGCTTGCGCGACCGCAGAGACGGCCTACCTCGCGTCGCCCTTGTTGGGTATACGAATGCTGGCAAATCGTCTCTTTTAAATGCGCTGTGCTGCCGCAATCCAGGGCTTGCGGTTTTAGCGGAGAACAAGTTATTTGCCACGCTTGATCCCACCACCCGGAGACTCAGCCTTCCCCAAACATCAGCGGCACCGAGAGAGCTGCTGCTGACGGACACCGTGGGATTCATTCGTGAACTTCCCAAACCACTGGTAGAAGCTTTCAGAGCCACGTTGGAAGAGACACGCGAGGCCGATCTGTTGCTACTAGTGGTCGATCTCTCAGACCCCGATTGGCAGTCACAATTGGAGGCGGTTCATGAACTCTTGGATGGCCTCAGCTGTGACCAACTGCGCAAAGTGGTGGCCAATCAAATCGACCGTTGCGAGGCTTCGGCGATCGATGCGATTCGCACTCTCGAGCCGGATGTGATCTACCTATCAGCCACAGAAGGTACGGGATTGAAAGGTCTGCGAAGCTGGCTTGAAAAGCAGTTCTGGGACGGCGCACCAACCCCTGAATCCTTCACCCAACAGACTTCATTTCCCGACCATGGCTGAGCTAAACCATGGCTGAGCTCATCGCTAATGATCAGCAGGCCAACCTCCTCGTCACCTTGGCCCTAGGCCATGCAGGAGGCAGGTAAGCGCAATGCCGATTCCCTACGCCATTCACCGCACTCAGGCCTGGTACCGCCGCCTGACGATTCCCCAGTTCACCGTTGTGACGGGGCTACTTGTCATCGCAGCAGGAACATTGCTGCTCGCCACCCCACTGTGTTCAAGCCCAAGAGTGGGCCTGTGGGAAGCCTTCTTCACAGCCACATCAGCCGTCACGGTGACAGGGCTTTCGATCATCGATATCCGCGAAGATCTAACCCGCCCCGGGCAAATCTTGCTGGCCATGATGATCATGCTCGGCGGCCTGGGATTGATGGCGGTCACAACATTTCTGCAAGGGTTTGTGGTTCGCGGAACCGCTCTTCGGCGTCGCCTTGATCGTGGTCAAACCCTCGATGAGTTTGGGGTTGGGGGCGTAGGAACCACCTTTCGCGGAATTGCGCTTACCGCCGTGGTGCTGATCTTGATTGGGGCGTTCATGCTCTACTTCTTTGGCTTCACAGACATTGCTCCTGGAGGCGAACGCCTATGGGCGGCGCTCTTTCACAGCATCTCTGCTTACAACAACGCTGGCTTTGGGCTGTGGGACGACAGTCTTGAGACGTACCGCACCAACAGCACTGTGAACGCAGTGATCATGGTGTTGGTGGTCTTGGGCGGACTTGGATGGCGTGTCACCAATGACCTATGGATCAATCGTCAAAGGCTTAGGCGGCGTCATCTCAGCCTGCACACTCGTCTCGTTCTGCGCACCTCTGGTCTTCTCATCCTGATCGGGACCTTCGGATTAATGCTGACGGAATCACTCTCGAGGGGAAATGTGCTTACAGGGATGGGTTGGGGCGAACGATTGATGAGCGCCCTTTTTGAATCGGTAAGTTCAAGAACCGCTGGATTCACCACGGTTCCCCTCTCTCTGAACAGCATTTCCGATTCAGGCCTGTTGTTGGTGATGACCCTGATGTTCATCGGAGCGAGTCCAGGCGGAACAGGTGGCGGGATCAAAACCACAACGGTGGCAGCCCTCATGGCCGCTACGCGCTCCACCCTTCGCGGTCACAACGATGTGGTGATTCGCCATCGACAAATTTCAGACAAAGTTGTGCTGCGTGCTTTGAGCATCACGGTTGCCTCCCTACTGTTTGTACTGGGGATGGCTCTGTTATTGGCATTGAGTAGCAATCTCAGTGGAGAAGAACCCTTCACCTTCCTGGAGCTGGTTTTTACGTGTATTTCCGCCTTTGCCACTGTTGGATTAGATCTAGGTGTCACTCGCCAACTAGCTCCTTTTGGTCAGTTTGTGCTGGTGATGGGAATGTTTGTGGGACGACTGGGCATCCTTTTACTGTTAAGCGCCATTTGGGAGAGTTTTAACCGCGGACATCTGCAGCGCGAGAATCGTGTTGGTTATCCCCGTGAGGATCTCTATGTCTGATCACCGATCCCTTGGAGCAGTGCAGTGAGGGAGTGGTGGCATTGGTCCCAATCCAACCAGGCAGAACCTTCAAGCTTTGGGATTGTGGGCTTGGGTCGTTTCGGGAGTGCTGTGTGCAAGGAACTGATGCAAAACGGTGCTGAAGTTCTTGCCGTCGACCGTTCCTCAAAGGCGATCGAGGAATTACGCCAGCTAGAGCCATCGATCGAAGCGCGCATCGTGGACTGCACCGATGAGGAAGCGCTTCGTGAAGCGGGGATCCTCGATATGGAAACCGTGGTTGTCGCCATCAGCGAACCCATCGAAGCCAGCATTACGGCCACCCTGATTGCCAAAGACAGTGCAGGGAGCAAAGTTCGTCGCGTGATTGCACGAGCTACCAGCGATTTGCACGAAAAAATGCTCAAGCGCGTGGGAGCCGATCGGGTCGTCTTTCCCTCCCGAATGCAGGGAGAACGCTTAGGTGTGGAATTGGTGCGCCCCAACCTGATGGAGCGGCTTGAACTCGACAAGCATCATTCGATTGAAGAAATCAAGGTGCCAGGCCGGTTCGTGGGGCGCTCGCTGCGAGACCTAAACCTGCGCAAGAATTTCCGAGTGAATGTTCTTGCGGCAGGTCCTGCAAAAGAACTCATGGTCAACCCACCGGCGTCCCATGTCCTTCAAGACGGGCATGTGCTCGTGGTGATGGGTCTAACCGACGATCTCCAAGAGCTTCCGAAAACCTGAGACATGCGCGTTCTCGGTCTGATGAGCGGAACAAGCGCAGATGGCGTGGATGCTGTCCTTGTCGAGCTCTCAGGGTCCGCCGAACATCCACATTGGACACTGCTGAGGTCAGCGTCGCTGGACTATCCAGCTTCGATACGGCAACTGATCTTGGACCTAGGGCAAGGCGAAGCCAAAACCGCGTCCTCTCTCCTCAATCTTTCCGAGACGATCACCAAGATTCAGGCCTCAGCAGCGCGTCATTGCGACCCAGAAGGACAGGCCCAGCTGGTGGGATGTCATGGCCAAACCCTCTGGCATCGCCCACCCAAAAATGCCGAAACTGGCGAACTTCAGCACGGAGCAAGCTGGCAGATGTTGCAAGCACCCCTGCTTGCTCAATTACTTAAATGCCCTGTGATCTTTGACTTTCGGGCTGCTGATCTAGCCCTTGGAGGTCAAGGAGCACCACTTGTTCCCAAAGCTGATGCGGCCCTTTTGGGACGAACCAAAGGCTGGAGAGCATTGCTGAATTTGGGTGGAATTGCCAATCTCACCCTCATTCCACCCGATGCAGGTCCTGATCGACTCCAACCCGTCAGGGGTTGGGATTGCGGGCCTGCGAATAGCTTGATCGACCTGGCGATGGAGCAGTTCAGCGAAGGCACGGAAAGCTGCGACGAGGGCGGCCGCCTTGCGGCGGCGGGTCAATGCGATGAAGCATTGATTCTCCGATGGCTCGCTGAGCCTTACTTCCAGCTCAGCCCTCCCAAGTCCACAGGTCGTGAATTATTCGGGCGAGCTGACCTAACAAGACGCCTTCAGGAGATGCAAGGACAAGCGATTGCGGATCAAATCGCTACGCTCACAGCCTTCTCAGCCGCTGTCGTAGCGCAGGATCTGCAACAGCTCTCGAACCGAAACCATCCCCTCCCCATTGAACTTTTGGTCGCTGGTGGTGGCAGCCAAAACTTCACTTTGATGCGAGAACTCACCAAACGCTGCCGAGGCCTAAGACTGCGTCGCAGCGACGAGCTACAACTTCCCAGTCAAAGCCGAGAAGCCATGGTGTTTGCTCTTTTGGCGTGGTGGCATCACTTGGGATATCCAGGGAATGCACCAGCGATTACGGGCGCACAGCACGAGGCCATTCTCGGAGTACGCGTCAATCCGGCTTAATTTCGCAGCAGACATACAAGGGCTGAGGTCTGGGTTCGACCTGGATTAATTCGGGCGATGAAGCCTGACCCGACGCGGTGCGCCCCGTAATCGACCGGTTTGCTTTGACTCCAGAGCGTTGCGCAATTGCTCCGTTGACGACTGATGTGCGTCCACAACAGGAGCTGACGCCTGCCTGTCACCTCCCTGTTCGTAGCGCTGAACCCCTTGCTGAATCAGCACCTTGGCCATGTTGCTGACCGTACGCGATTCATCCTCAGCCAATGCCGTTAAGCGGAGGCAAAGATCTTCGGGGAGCACCACCTGAATACGAGGTGACTTTGGCTTCCCACTGGATGAATTTTGGCGAGTGGCCACGACCCAGAAAGAGGCAGAGCTACTTAAAAGTGTACAGAGATGCGCAAGGGTAGTATCCAGCACTATGCTGCTGTCATTGGTCAGATCTCTGATCCATCTGCAGGCCAGGCCCTCGGCCGACCCATTCCAGGAGTGCCATGCCCCATTCCCAAAGCCCGGACGTCAGCTCCCCCCAGCTACCAAGCCGCAGCAAACCGGTCGCTCGTAAAACCAATCGCCAAGGCAACGACGCTCGAAAGACTCGCCGCCCTAGCCGCACCCCTGAAAACAGCGAGGTGCTTGTCTCGGCTGTCATCAGCACCTATCTGCTCACCCACCTTCATCACGTGCTCCAACGCGCTGAATACGGCGCCGTTCAAGACGGTCGCCGCTCACAAGCCGCGAATTACGCCCAGCTGCGCAAAGTGCTTTGCATGGATGCCCGCAGCATGGAAGACGCCTCAGCCTCTGGGCTCAAAGCAACGGAGCTCGACCAAGCTGCATAGGGAAGGAATGGCAGTTCGTGATGGCGTGAATAAGGTTTCGTCAGAAGCATCACGATCATGTCCAACGCAGCTGCTCTGTACGCACGCATTGAGAATGATCGAGACCTCAGCAAGGGTCTATTCAGGCAGGCACTTCAAAATCCTTCAGGAGCCCTCGATTCCATCTGTGAAATCGGCAATCAACTCAACTTGCCTGTCACGCTCCAAGAGGTGAAGGACCACCTCAATAGCCTCGACGACGAGATCACCAAGCAATGGCTGATCAAGGCGAGGGGAGGGCTTTGATCTCAGCTGCTTCCATCAAGCCTTTGGACTCCCTGGATTGATCAGAAATGGATTGATCAGAGGGCGCTAAGAGTGGCTTGGGTACCGAACGTTCACGTACACCTCCACCTCCCGCCCAACTGAAAAACAACCAATAACTAATCACGGCAAGACCGGCTGCCACCACAAGGGCCGTGACCTGCTCCAGTCTTCGCATTGAGCCTGCTCCCAGCTCCAGCAGTCTGCATGGAAACCCCGACACGGGATGATGGGTTTTCCATGCCTCCACTCCGTGCTGCGACTTGAGCGAGTCGGCAAGATTTATCCCACCGGAGAAGTTCTGCGGGATGTGACCTGGGAGGTCAAACCCGGAGACCGGATCGGCCTCGTTGGCGTGAATGGGGCCGGGAAGTCAACTCAGCTACGGCTGATTGCTGGCATGGAAGAAGCCAGCAGTGGGCAAGTCGTCAAACAAGGTGAGCCAAGAATCGCTTACCTGCAACAAGAATTCGATGTCGACCCCAGCCGCACGGTCCGCGAAGAGCTGTTTCAAGCCTTTGGGGAAGCAGCCATTGTGCTGGACAAACAAAAAAAAGTCGAACTGGATATGGGATCAGACCGCGCAGCGGCAGACCCCGATCATCTCGATGTGCTCATTCACGAACTAGGGCGACTGCAGACGCGATTTGAAGGACTGCATGGCTACGAGCTCGATGCACGCATCGACAAATTGCTCCCAACCATCGGGTTCAAACTCGATGAAGCAGACCGCCTGGTTTCGGACTACTCCGGTGGATGGCAAATGCGCCTAGCACTGGGAAAAATCCTCTTACAAGACCCTGATCTTCTTCTGTTAGACGAGCCAACCAACCATCTCGATGTCGAAACGATTCAGTGGCTCGAGGGGTATCTCATCAAACAAAAAGCTGCACTGGTCGTAATCAGTCATGACCGCACGTTTCTAGATCGTGTCTGCAATCAAATTGTGAGCACAGAGCGAGGCGTATCAAGGGCGTACTTGGGCAATTACACCTCGCACCTCGAGCAAAAAGCACTCGAGAAAGAAGCCTCACAATCAGCTTTTGAACGGCAGCAGAAAGAGATCGCAACTCAACAGGCCTACATCGATCGATTCCGTGCCAGTGCAACGCGCAGCACCCAAGCAAAAAGCCGAGAAAAGCAGCTGGACAAGGTGGAGCGGGTTGATGCCCCGGTTGAGTCAGTGAGTGGACCCAGTTTCCGCTTCCCCCCGGCACCACGATCTGGCGCTCAGGTGGCTGTGATCGAAAACATGACCCATTGCTACGGGGAAAACATCCTTTTCATGGAAGCTGATCTCGAAATCGATAGAGGTGATCGGATCGCCTTTGTCGGTCCCAACGGAGCCGGAAAGTCCACCCTGCTCCGATTGATCATGGGGGTCGAAACTCCCGAGGAGGGTTCAGCAAGGCTCGGGGAACACAACGTCATTGCCAGCTATTTCGAACAAAACCAGGCGGAAGCCCTCGATCTCAACAAGACGGTGATCGAAACTATGTTCGAAGCCGTTCCTGATTGGACGCAAACTCAAGTGCGCTCATTACTGGGAAGTTTCTGTTTCAGCAACGACAGTGTTTTCAAAGACGTTGGCAAACTTAGTGGCGGAGAGAAAGCACGCCTTGCTCTTGCTCTGATGTTACTCAGTCCCTGCAATTTGCTGGTTCTCGATGAACCCACAAACCATCTCGACATCCCTGCCAAACAGATGCTTGAAGATGCGTTATGCGCCTACGAGGGAGCAGCTTTATTGGTATCGCATGACCGTTATTTCATCTCACGTGTAGCGAACCGGATCGTGGAAATTCGCGATGGCGAACTCGTGATCTATCGCGGAGATTACGCTTATTACCAAGAAAAAAAGATTGAGGAACAGGCCGAAGCGGAGACAAGCCGGCTGATTGCCGAGAAAGAAGCCAAACGCACAGCGAACAACGCAAAGCAAAAACAGCGAGCCTCTCGCAAAAAGAACGCTGCGTAGCAAAGCATCTCGGCGATCGCAAGACGAAACTTCACACTTGGTTAGGCAGGAATACTCGTTTCCCTTTACCAGTTCAGATGGTGTGGATAGGCTGACATCATTGATCCCCGGTCGGCCATGAACAATACGCAATCACGTCATGTCACTCCCGCTGGACCCCCCGCGTCCATGACCGAAAGAGCTGAGCATGCACAAACCTGGGACGCGGTTGAGACCTATTTCGAATGCATCACAACATGCTCCCTCGATGATGGGGAATGCATCACACAGTGCGTAGAACAGCTCAAAGACACCGATAGCTAACCAACAACTATGAGATAACTATCGACGCAAAGATGTCATCTCAACAGGTGTAATTGAAAGAGTAATACGTTTCCCAGATCGCATCACATCAAGACTTAAAGGGCGATCTACTCCATGTCGATCAATCGCCGAAACAACCTCAGAGGGATTGCCAATGGATTTTCCAGCGATCGACACGATCACATCGTCGACTCGCAAGTTTCCACGATCTGCAGGTCCACCCGGCACGACTGATCGAATCACAGCTCCAGGAGGAGCACTCGATCCTGGTGTGGGCGCAGGAACCGTTGAAAGGCCTACACCCACCATGGGATGACTCGCCCTTCCTTGTTTGACGAGCTGACTGGCGATCGACCGTGCCCTGTTGATGGGAATTGCGAAACCGAGGCCAGCCCCTGGTCCTGAGCGCACGAGGGTATTGATACCAATGACATCACCACGGGCGTTCAACAGCGGTCCACCCGAATTACCAGGATTAATCGCAGCGTCTGTCTGAATGAGATCCAGACGTTTTCCTGAAATGCCCAGTTGGGACATATTGCGATTGAGGTTGCTGATAATCCCCATCGTCACTGTGTTTTCTAGGCCAAAGGGATTTCCTACAGCGATAGCCCAATCCCCCACCTGAAGACGATCTGAGTTGCCCAAGGGAGCCGTAGGCCAGGGCCCCCTGGTCTCCAACTGCACCACTGCCAAGTCGGTCAGCGAGTCTTGTCCTATCACCCGACCCGCAACTCGTCTGCCATCAGGCAGTCCCACCATCACGCGATCCGCATTCTCCACAACATGAGCGTTGGTCAGGACCAACCCCTTTTCATCAAAAATCACGCCGCTGCCCTGCCCGCGCTCTACCCGTGAACGCGGGGCCGTTTGAGCTTGCATCCCAAAAAAACGACGCAGGAATGGATCCGCCATCAAGCTCCGAGGAAGCCCACTTCCACCAGCCGTCCGGACAGTTCGCTGCGTTTCAAGCGTGACAACAGCCGGTCCACTGCGTGCAACTGCTTGCGCAACGAACGATGTTGGGGCGACAACCTGTGAGGCAGCCGATGCGAAGGCTCGCGGCGGTTGCATCAGCATCCCTGGAAACGTCAACGCACTAGCGCAGACCAATGGGAGCAAAGGATTAAACACCGCCATGGTCGCGATTTCATCATTGATCTGAGTCAACGTGACCGTAGGCAGTGAATCCCTACAAGGAAAGACCCATTTCCAGCGATTTCATGACTGGATGCAACCAGGGTCCCCAAAACCAGCGTCCCTTTGTCCAAAAAGAGCGATGATGGGTGTGATGGTTCGGCCCATCTCCGAGTTCAGCGGTGATTGCCATGCTCAGCAGCCTGTTTCCTCTCTTCTATGGTCTTATCTTCATCGTCCTGTTGTGGCAAGCCTTTCGCGTGATGGGACGCGGGTTCAACGCTGCAGGCCAACCGCTTGTGAAGGAAAAAGTCGACAGGACAGGTCGCCTTACGATTCATCCAGAGCTCCTTGATCGAGAAGGACGTCTTACCGAAGAGGATCTTTTGACTGTGCGATTTGGCAGCGATGGTGAGCCTCCAAATCCAACTGCGAAGCCCGGTGAATAGGTTGGGTAAATGGCAACTGCTTAAGTTGCTCGATTGACTCGTAGAGAGGACTCCTAGGTGGACCAACGAACACGGATTGTGGCGGCGGTAATTAAATCCGTGAAACTGCCGCCCCGCTTCCGCTTAAGGCTGATGAAAGAAGATCCTGTTCGGCTTGAGCTCAGCCTGACTCCTGCCTACGGGAAAGATCCCATACAGGTGGGGCTGGTGGAATCGTTGGATTTAGTGGCGCGCCGAGATCGTGAAGGCCGCATTCCACGAGACCTACAAGGCACCTGGGACTGGACCGTGCGTCATGGCGATGTCAGCACCGGCGGCTGGAACCCCTATCTCAAGGAAGCGCTGCAAACAATGTTCGAAACAGGACTCCCCGCAATCGTTTATGAGGAGCTCACGGGAGAGGAATACCACCCGGTTGACGGCGCACGGCACATTCGCTGACGCCTGATTTGCAGAAGTTGTGAAGCACTGCAAACAGGGAGTGAAAATCCTCCCTGCGCTCAGCTAAAAATGAATTCAATCCGGCCTTAAGGATTTCTTCATGCCCTCCATTCCTGTTCGCGTTGGTCCACTGGTGCGCCTCTTGACAGCCTTCGGAGCCCTCAGCAGCATTTTGCTCGTTGGGATGATCAACTTTTTCAGCTAAGGGCGAGAGGCGTTGGGCGAGTACCCGATTGATCCCTTACTGCCAAGGCTGCGAGCCAGTCTTATTCCAGGTGCCACGGTCTTACTGCAGTCGCCGCCGGGTGCGGGTAAAACCACCCGAGTGCCCTTGGCGCTTCTTGGAGAAATTGCAGGGACGGAGCCACTTCCGGGTCGCTCCCTGATGCTTGAGCCGAGGCGACTTGCGGCAAGGGCTGCCGCAACCAGGCTCGCGGTCAGCCTGAACGAACCGCTTGGTGAGCGCGTTGGCTATTCCGTTAGGCATGAGCAAAAGCGCTCCTCTCGCACGCGCATTGAAGCGATGACGGATGGTCTCTTCCTCCGTCGACTCCAAAACGATCCCGAGCTCACAGGGATTAACTGCGTGATCTTTGATGAATTCCATGAGCGCAGTCGAAACAGTGAATTAGCGCTTGCGTTGGTTCGGGAAGTGCAGGAACTACTCAGGCCAGATCTTTGCCTGCTGCTGATGTCGGCAACGCTTGATCTCACTAACTTGCGCGCCCAATTGCCTCATGCGCAGGTCCTCACGAGCGAAGGAAAGGCTTTCCCTGTTGAGACGCAACACCTCTCTCCCCGACCGCATGAACCTCTCGAGGCGCGCGTTTTGCGAGCGATTGAGCAGGAGATGGCCCACCTGTTGAACAATGAAGAAAGTCGCGATCATCCGCCCACCGTCTTGGTTTTTTTACCTGGATTAAGGGAGATCGAACGTTGCCGGCAACGTTTGATCAAGTCAGGCCTGCTGAGCCAATGGGAGGTCACCGCTCTGCATGGCAGGCAATCCCTCGCTGAGCAGGGGAGAGCCCTGAGACCTTGCCACCACAATCAAGACGGACGCGTGATTTTGGCAACGTCCATCGCTGAAAGTTCTCTCACCCTGGATGGTGTTCGCCTTGTGATCGATTGCGGACTCACTCGGCATACCCAATTTGATCCTGGAACCGGAATGGAAGGACTGATCACCGTGCCGGCAAGCCAGGCCAGTGCTGATCAGCGGCGAGGCCGTGCTGGACGCCAAAACGCCGGTCGTTGCATCAGGCTTTGGTCTCCTGCCGAACAGCAACGAAGGCCAGCCCACGACATACCTGAGTTGCAGCGAGCTGACCCTCAACCCACCGTTCTTGATCTCGCACTCTGGGGTGCTGGTCTAGGCGAATCCTTGCCTTGGCTCGAGCCCCCTCCGAGGGCCGCACTTCAGGAAGGCCGCCGGCAATTGCTTGAGCTAGGAGCACTAACTCCAGAGGGACGTCCCACGGACACCGGGCAGAAATTGGCTCGGTTTGGTGCCCATCCGCGCCTGGGAATGCTCCTTCTGCAATCTCGTGCCGTGGGGCGACCGCAACTAGGAGCAGATCTCGCCTCCATCCTCAATGAGCGGGATCTTTTAAGCCACAACAACCACGGCAGCGACCTCTGGGCTCGAATGCTCTTGCTCCGCGACCACCGGAGCTCAGCGCGATTGCCAGCGGATCGGTCAGCAGCCGATCGCCTCAAGACAGTCCTCGATCAGAGCCGTCGATGGCTTCAACAACTTGATCAATTCGAACAGGCGCAAGAGCCCCAAGCCATTGAGGCCTCAGACGAGCAACTCGCAGCGCAGCTGATTGCAACAGTTTTTCCAGAATGGATTGCAGTGGCCCGTCCAGGACAACGCGGACAATTTTTGCTGCGCCAAGGCCGCGGTGCGGCTCTGCAGGTCAGCGATCCACTCGATGGAGCTGAGGCACTGGCGATTGCACAGCTTGACCTCGGTGAGACGAGGGCCAAGATCCGACTGGCGCTACCCCTGACACACCAATGGGTTAGGAACCTTGCAGATCAGAACGGTCACTGGCAAGAGCGTGTGCTGTGGGACGAGCCAACCCAACGAGTCAGAGCTGAACAGGTCTTGCAGCTTGGTGCGCTGGAACTCGAGCGACAGCCCCAAGAACAGGCGTCTTGTGAACAAAGCAGGGACGTCTTGGTCAAGCAACTGTGCAAGGACGGGCTTTCGGCACTGCCCTGGAGCCAGCGCACGGAGCAACTTCGCAGTCGTCTCGATTTAGCCCACCAACGGTTAGGAAAGCCGTGGCCGCTACGCACTCTTCAACATCTGGGAAAGCATCCAAACAGCTGGATTGGGGACACTTTGATGGGTTGCAGAGGCTGGGTCGACGTCAAAGAAGAGCAACTGATGGAAGCTCTTTGGGGTGATCTCGCCTGGTCGAACCGGCAGCAACTCGATGAGCTCTTGCCAACGCAAATCAAAATCCCCTCAGGGCGCAATGCAGCGCTGGATTATCAAAATGAAGACGTTGTGCTGTCGGTCAAGCTGCAAGAAATGTTTGGCTGCCTCGAGGGACCTGCTGTTTTAAATGGCCAACTCCCCGTGACCATTGAATTGTTGTCGCCCGCAGGACGCCCTCTTCAACGCACCCGCGACCTCGCTGGGTTTTGGCAGGGGAGCTACCAACAGGTGCGAAAGGAGATGCGCGGTCGCTACCCAAAGCATCCATGGCCAGACGATCCAGCCAATGCCGAACCCACAGCGAAACGGAAGGCCCGCTCTTGATTCGCTTGTCGCATCGCCGTAAATGTATCCAAAGGAACAGTCAAGAGATCGCTACGGTTTGTTACGATGTTGGGGTAACGGAGTTTCACATGTCTGACAACGCAGCCCGCTTTGGATTCGTAAATTTTGCAGAAACTTGGAATGGCCGTCTCGCCATGCTCGGTTTCGTTATCGGCCTTGGCACAGAGCTTCTCACAGGTCAGGGCATCTTGACCCAGGTTGGCCTCGGTTGATTCGTTCACTGCTGGGGCTGAGTCCCAGCTTTAAATCCCACCATTTATTTGGTGGGATTTTTTTATGGGAGCCGCCCGCTAGTCCAAACTGGAAAGATTAGCGTCGTTAGCAATGCTTCCCTTCTTTGCTAGCAGCCGCCGTGAGGGAGCCAGGCTACTGAGCTTCATGCTGGTGCTCCTGGCCATCGGATTGACACAGGTTCACCAGATGTGGGGAATCATCCTGAGCATCGTCTCTGGGATCGTCTGCATTTATTGGGGATTGGCATACCAACGTCTTGAGCGCTGAATCACTTCCCACCTACTCAGTCCGCGAACTCAACAACGCGATCGGAGTTTTATTGGAGCGGGGGTTTGCACCTCGGTTTGTGATCCAAGCAACAGCATCTAGGCCTCAAGTCAAAAAGGGGCATCTCTGGCTCACCTTGAGCGACGGAGAGGCGAGCATCACTGCTGTGGCCTGGGCCTCAAAATTAAAACAATTGGACTTCGTCCCTGCCGACGGCGACGGAGTCACCGTTATTGGCAAACTGAATTTCTGGTCAGCACGAGCAAGCCTTGCCGTGCAGGTTCTCGATATCAGGCCCAGCCTGAGCACGGTGTTGAGAAGGTTTGAAACAGTAAAAGCAAAATTGCTTGAAGAAGGACTTATCGACCCAAGCCGGCAACGAAAGTTGCCTGACTACCCCAAACGGTTGGCCGTCCTCACAAGCGTTCCTAGCTCAGCACTGGCAGACATGCTGCGCACAGCACAAGAGCGCTGGCCTTTAAGCGATCTTCTTGTGGTGCCGATCCCCGTGCAAGGGGAGGTAGCGTCGATAATTTGCAGAGTTCTTAGTCGCCTTGCAGAACTACATGATCAGCTCGGATTGGACGCCATCGTGATCGCCCGAGGGGGCGGAAGCCGAGAAGATCTGATCGTCTTTGATGATGTAGATGTTTGCCGAACGTTGGCCAACTTCCCACTACCAGTCGTAACTGGGATAGGCCATGACGATGATCTCACCGTTGCTGATCTCGTAGCGGACCATCGCGCTGCAACACCGACAGCAGCCATGGTCACACTGATGCCGAGCAAGGAGTCCGCACAACAAACCATCATTCAAAGGCGCAAACGCCTTGGCGAATACAAACGTTGGCGACTAGAGCAAGCCAACTCAAGGCTGAAAGAACGACAAGTCCAACTCCATGCACTTCGGCCTGCTGTGGCCCTAGACCGTCGACGCAATCAATGGACACAGCGACAGCAATTGTTGCGCGCTCTTTCACCGCAACGATGGCTCAATCGGGGCTTTGCGATGCTCCACACAACAAACGGCCAACCCGTTCAAAGCATTGATGACATCCGCCTCAATGAACAGGTACAGATTCGCCTCAAGGATGGTGTGGTACAGGCCATTACCGAAACCATTCAAGCGAATGAAATAACTGACTCACAAGCGTCTCTCTAACAAACATGCCACGCAAAAAGCCCGAACCATCAAAGACATCTGAACAGGACAATTGGAGAGAAGATGCATCCCAGCTCAGCTATGAAGAGGCCTTACAGGCTCTCGATGTACTGCTAAGTCAATTACAAGACGATTCCATTCCCCTAGCGGATCTACAGAAAAATCATGCGCGTGCGTCGATCTACCTCGATCGCTGTGACTTACTCCTCAGCCAGGTGGAGCAATCGGTACGGCAGCTCGATCCGAATACCATGGAAGAACGCACTCTCGACACAAGCAACAATGAATAAATCTCTCCCATGGATTTACCTATTGCTTGCCATCCTTGGAGCCATCCTCCCTTGGCAAGCCAATCTCGAATTCATGCGAATGAATCCTGGTGGTGGATTTGACCTCCAAACGTTTATCCAAGATGCCAATATCAATGCAGCCTCCCGCTCTTTAAACAGAGATCTCTTGATTGCTGCATCAGCCTTCAGTATTTGGATCGTTACCGAAGGAAGAAAACTACAGGTCAAGGGTTGGTGGATCGCTTTAATCATGAGCTTCAGCATTTCATTCGCATGCGGAGGACCACTCTTTCTATATTTACGAGAACGCAAATTAATGGCAATCAATTCAGAAAAATAAATAAATTGAGAGGCTAAGGATCTACATCCTCAGCTTTGATATCGATAGTGACATCACTCGCTGGCAGAGAATCTTCAACTGCTGTCGCTGTTGAAGTACCAGAATTTTTTGCCGGCAGAGGAGATCCGCAGGCAGGACATTGAGCGTCTGTTGTCATGGTGCTTAAGCCACAAGCCTCACACGTTCTTACCCGGCTCTGTAACACCTTCCAACCAATCCACCCCAAACCGCCGAGGACAACGGGTAAGGCAAACAGTGTTATGAGAAGGCCTCCAGCCAAATCAAGCAGAATACGGCCTGCTGCCGTAGGTAGCAGCAACAGCGCTAACAGAAGCAACCAAAGGAGTGGAGGGAAACGGCCCATCAATCAACACTCCAGACGAACAGTGCTCTCATAATCGCTGCTTTTTTGCATTCAGGCACGGACGGATTTATTCGAATGCCTGGCATGTGTGGCAGAGGCCTTCGCAAGCTCAACACTCCAACATTGGCCAAAATAAATCACAACACCCACCATCCAAACCCACAAGGTGAGAACCAGAACACTGCCAATCACTCCATAGGCCTGAAATCGAGACCCCAGAGAGAGGATGCTTCGACTAACCGCAAGATTAAGAACAGTAAGAGCAAAGCCAATCAATAAAGAACCTGGTATCAGCGGCCTGAACGGGACTCGGCTACTTGGAAGCAAGAATTGAAGCGATAGTGCGGAAACTGAAAAGCCAAAGAATGGAACCATCAACCGACCAAATTGCAAGACTGGGACATGAGAAAGGACGTTGCCAAGCCAAGGAATAGCTAAAGACAACTCTGATAAAGCAGCAGTAGGAATCATGCGCACATTGGCACTGAGCTGATCAAGAACAACCAAGAGTCCTATCAAGATCACAACAAAAAAAGCTTCAAGCCTAATCCGAATAAACTGAACAGCTTGAAGCTTGAATGGACGATTATGTTGTTGGGGTGCAATCACACCGTTCCAAAGCCGTTCCGATCCACGTTGCAATGTTAGATATACATTGCCCGCAGTAAGTAACAACACACCCGCACCTAACAAACCAGCACCAAAACCCTGACGGACTAATTGCATCAGCGTGTTTTGTACAATCAAAACCGCTGATGGCGGCAAGACACCACTTGCATAGGCAATAATCTGACTTTCTAATGCCTCTTGACGTCCAAGAAACCACGAGGCGATTGATAACGAAATCAGCAGAATAGGGAAGATTGACTGCAGCGTGTAGTACGCAAATGCAGCACTCAGATCCACGCAATCGCACTTCGCCCAACGCAAACAGGCGCACCAAAGGCTACGAACCAACCTTCTCAGCGGTTTATATGTAGCCATAGCAGGTACTGGGACCAATCAGTTCCAAACTAACAAGAAAATGAACACAAAAAAAGCCACCCCTGCAAGGGATGGCTTTCTTCGTATGGAATGTTTTTACCTGGCATCGAGCTATTTTCTCAGGGGGCTACCCCCCAAATATCGTCGCCGCTGCTGCGTTTCACAACCGAGTTCGAGATGGATCGGAGTGGTTCCACAGCGCTATGGACACCAGGATAGAAAATTCCCAAGGTTTGACCCCTGAGAACTGCATAGCAGCATCACCTTAACTTTCGTCTTGATGATGCAATCTGGATTGAATAAAGTCTTTTCAAGGCAAGAACCAAGTGTTGGTCAAGCCCTCGGTCTATTAGTACTCCTCCGCTGCATCCATTACTGGACTTCGACGTAGAGCCTATCAACGGGTGTTCTTCCCGTGACCTTACTGGGTTACCCCATGGGAATACTCATCTTGAGGTGGGCTTCCCACTTAGATGCTTTCAGCGGTTATCCACTCCGCACATGGCTACCCAGCGTTTACCGTTGGCACGATAACTGGTACACCAGAGGTGCGTTCCTCCCGGTCCTCTCGTACTAGGGAGAAATCCTCTCAATATTCCTACGCATACACCGGATATGGACCGAACTGTCTCACGACGTTCTGAACCCAGCTCGCGTACCGCTTTAATGGGCGAACAGCCCAACCCTTGGGACCGACTTCAGCCCCAGGTTGCGATGAGCCGACATCGAGGTGCCAAACCTCCCCGTCGATGTGAACTCTTGGGGGAGATCAGCCTGTTATCCCTAGAGTAACTTTTATCCGTTGAGCGACG
>JASJLK010000082.1:0-28511 GCA_037620855.1 Synechococcus sp. ChBW.bin.23
ACTCAGCACTGGCAGCAGCTCACCCTGATCGGCGTGACGCTCGGCGCCCTGCTCTGTAGTGCTTGGTTGGCGCGCAGCTGGCAGCTCTCCGAGCAAGCCCTCTATCGCGAGCGCAATCTGGCTCTCACTGAAAAGCTCAAAGCTCGCGCCACCCCCTCTCCCTCTCCACCTCCAAAACCAGCTGAACCTGAGGCGGTCGCCACACTGCCAAGCCTCGAACCACTCACGCTGCCTCTCAGTGCAGCGATTGCGCCAGTCACAGCCCCATCCGGCACCTCCCCCTCCTATGCAGAGGCAGGTCCTGCAGCTCCAGCTCCGATCAGCCAACCGGCTCTCGTGGGAGTTGTACACGCTGAAGTGGGGGGATCAGCCATCTTCCAATTAGACAATCAATCGCTTTCTGCCACTCCTGGCGAAAGCATCGGCAACAGTGGCTGGTCCTTGCTAAGCCTTTCCAGCACCGGCGCGGTCATTGAACGCAACGGTGAACGCCAATCCCTCTCGATCGGAGGTGCCTTCTAAACAGGAAGATCTAATCAACGATCTGCCAATGGCATGATTCACTCAAAGTGAATCATGCGTAGACCTACTAGTTTTCAATGGTTTTTGACGAAATAGAAGATTCACTAAAAAGGGAAATCGCTTCTAGCGAAGAGAGTCTCTGAAAAGCACTCTTCGCCACTCATAAGGCCTTGGATCGGCTGTTTTGCAGAGTTGCAATCTCTCGAATGAGAGATACAACGAGTTCATTGTGGTTCCAGCCGGTGCATCGACAAACATTCGCCGTATTGCTGAGCGCAATTCTTGCCAGCACCAATGCAGAAGCCAAGCCTTCAAGGCCAAGGAATACGCCAATACTGACGAGCGTCTCAAACATTGCACTTCTGGGGCCAAAAGTTAGACCATTGCGTCAACGCTTGTGGCCAATCAGACGTGGGGAGAGGATCAGACTCGAGTATCCACTCCCCTATCTAGCCCAGGAAATAAGCCCTTACGGTTGGCGATTTTCAGACCATAGAGAGAAGTGGCGTTTACATACAGGACATGATTTGATCGCACCCGCTGGAACAGGCGTCTTGGCTGCACTCTCCGGAAAAGCATTAATGGTGCAACCTATTTCGGGATACGGACTAACCGTCTTACTTGATCACGGAAATGGCTGGCAAACGCTTTACGCTCATTTGCTCAGTGCACGAATCAGGCCAGGCCAACTAACACAAACCGGTGAGCTAATCGGAAATGTAGGAAAAAGCGGCCATGCCAGCACCGCTCATCTCCATTTCGAGCTCCGTCGCTTCAAAAATGGACAGATGATGGCGGTTGACCCTGCCCCGCTTCTGAATCAGTCATCACGACGTTGAATCAGAGGCAACAGTTGATGGCTCAACAAGGCATCGAAACGCTGAGAGCAAGAAATCAAGCGAAAACCTAGCTACAAGTAAGTCAAAGTACTCATCAAAACGCGTAAAGGTGATCCCTGATTAGACATTTATAAATTTAGATCGATAAATCAAACTCTAGAAACGTTGCTTTTCGCCCAGCAAAGCTGTGGAGTTCAGCCTTGCTGCCACGAACTTCATGAAGTTGAGTGAAATCAGTGCAGCAAAAGTATCTGATGATTGATTCATGAAACACGTCTCAATATTGGAGCTCGAGATTCCATTTAGATTTTTTGGAGCGTTAGTCGTGGGTTCTGCCCTAATGATCATGGCTCGTTCTTTTAAAGAAGCTGCATTACTTGGCGGAACCTTTCTCTGCGGACTTGGCGCTCTTGAGCTAGCCCTTCGTTTCAGTGGGTACTGAGCAAAACCATCCCCAGCTGCGAGCCAGGAAGGACAGACAGGCTGGTTAGGGTGCGCCAAATTTCACTGAAGCAACAGGATTTGCAAAGCACAGCTTTCAACATCCATCACCCATCCATCTCAGTGGGAGGTGCACTCTGACCTCACCTTCAGGTCTGGCATTGTCTTCTGCGCTAAGGCCTTCTCCCAAATGTTTATGGGAAGCACCAGCCGAAACGGTTGCGGCCGGTGACAACCCAGGGGATTTACCTGGCCCCTGGAGACTGATGCTGCTCGGAGACGGCAGTCCAACCCGCCACCTGCGCCTGCTCACAGGACATCCTGTGTCTGTGGAATTAGTTGCCATGGCAGCAGAGCCAGAGGGCAAGGCTTCCATCGGCTGCCCAAGCGAGGTGCAGGAACTCATGCCACCACTACTCCGCCGTCAAGTTTGGTTGAGCTGTGGCGAGCAAACCTTGGCTTGGGCTGAAAGCTGGTGGAACCAGGACGAAGCCAACCAGCACTTGCAAGACCGCAACCTGCCGATCTGGCTCAGCCTCACGCAGGGTCGCTCTGAATTGTTTCGCGAAGTGGATGGTTTAGCCCTGGTCCAAGAACCCTGGCTCGAACAACGGTTTGGCTACTCGGGACCGTTTTGGAGTCGCCACTATCGATTTTTCCGTCAAGGACGGGAGCTCACAGTGATTCGTGAAGTGTTCAGCCCTGCCTTGGAGCAATGGCTAGGAGCCAGTCCACGCCAACCACTTCATCTTTCCAGATGAAGAAAGCCACCGTTTTTACGACATTCGTGCTGGTCAACCTGCGATAGAACAAGCGATCGGGATCATGTGGCCAGTTGCGATGGTTTCATGCCGAGTACCCAGTGGCTAACCCTGTCCGAGCTCGGACACAGATTTGGCCTCTCAACAAGACATTGCGGCCGTGTCCTTGACCATGAAGGATGGCGCAACTGCAACGGACATCAAACGCAATCAGCGGTCACAGCCTGTGCCGCCCAGCAGCACAACAGCCATCACCACAGCCCATCACATCAAATCGCTGGAACGCGGACATCTGCGCCTCCGTGCTCTCCACCCATGGCCATCGCCCCATCCAGCGCAGTGAACAGATTTCACAGTGGGTAAGATTGCCCGAGGCCATAGAAGAAGGATCGGCTTCGATCTCAATGAGCACCGATCAAATGGCCGAAGACCTGCCAATGGATCTAATCGAAGGGGTGAACCTTCAGCTCAGCCATCAAGGCTGTCGCTTTCAGGTTCAGCGTCTTCAGAAGATCAGCAGCCCCTGATCAACCCAACCTGAGGCCTTCAGCCTGGCGACGTGCCTTGTCGAGTTGCTCTTTCAGCAGGTCTTCATCGGTATGGCTGAGGTTGGTGTGGATCAACCGGGCATGGGGCGCATGGCGACGCAAGCGCTCGATCACACGATCGGGCGTGGCATCCCTCACTAATAACGCCAAAGCAGCACTGCCCTTCGGCAGGGTTTCCGCGAGTTCTCTCAAAAAGTTGTCGTTGATGCCCATGTCATTGAGCGAACCCGAGGCAGCACCAGCACCGGCACCAACGGCGAGACCCAACAAAGGATTGGCAAACAACAAACCGATCAACAACCCCCAGAAACTTCCGCCCATGGCTCCAGCCGCCGTCATGTTGATCGCCTGACGCAAGTGCACATGGCCATCTTCTCCATGTTCAAGCACCACCGCATCCTCAAGAGCAATTAAATGCTCTTGCTGGATCGTGACCAACTCGCGACGGACCTCCTCCGCTTCTTGAGCCTTAGGAAAACCCACAACCACCAAATTACTCATAACAAAAGAGTGTTTTTAAAAGAGTAGAGATCAATTGATCCAAAGATCAGTCCCGTCGCCTGCTGGAGCGAGGCAATGGGCGTCTGGATGGGACAGGGCCACGGGACACAGGCTGGGGCGCTTCCGATATTGATGGGCGCGCTGCAGAACGGGACCAGCGCTCCACACGAAAGCTTTCGTCATCAGGCCAGCTGTTGTCATCCTCGCCATAGGTGGGCTGAGACTCAGGCACGGGCGCCACAATCTGCCGGCGCGAGATCGCATCGAGAGGCCGCTTACGACTTGATCCGGCAGGCGATTCAGTCCGCAGGGGTGGCTCAACCGGATCCCTCCAATCTTCTTCTTCGTCCATCAGCCAATCGATCTTGTCGCCGACCCAGCGACCCACTTTTTCGAGGTCCATTGAAGGACGCGCACCACCAGCAGAACGTCGACCAGGTCGCGTGCCAGCCACACCATCCACCAGCTGACGACCGGTTTCAATCCACTGATCCAATCGCCGGTCACCAGAGTCCTGACTGCGCTGCCGCGGTTGAGAACGTCCATCCATCATTTGACCTTAACGACGACGCTGCTGCAGCCAACGCTCCCGTTGCCAACCAATTAACGCGATCGACACCCCACCAGCTTCTAAGACCCAAAGAAACAAATCCATCTCAATCCTGAGCAGGGGCAGGTACATAACTGAGTAGACAACTCATATGCCAGTGACCGTCATGATGCCGATCACAGCACAACCTGCAAGCCGCTTGCCTAACCCGGCGCCGATACGGCGTCCGCTGCCCACAGATAGGGCAGATGGCAATCCAGCGAGGGGGGGTCTGCTGAACCGGAAAACGATGCCGAATGCTCACCTTGAATCGGGATTGAGAGGCATTAATCGCCTCCATCTGAGCCCGAAAACAAGGGCCATGACTCTCCCGTTGACCCAACACCAGATCCACCCAGGCATGAATCATTTCATGACAAAGAGTGCTCTCGGTGGCGCAGCGAGGCAAGGGATCCAGCAAGGGTTTTGAAAGCACAATCTCCCGTCCAAGCGGGGGGGCCACCGCCGGTCCGCGGCGATAAAAGCCTGCCGTCTTTCGCATCCGACCATCGCTCCAACGCAAAGCAAACAGCGGGCCCGTGCCCCGCACAAGGCAGCCATCAAAGTGTTCTCTATTGAGCCTGTGAAACAGCGGCAGCAGGGGCTCAAGGGGCATGGGGACTGCGAAAGAAGCCAAACAAGACGAAAGCCTGTTCAGTCTGACTCGTTCCTGCATCCGGTCAGTCAGAATCTGCATTCATTCGGATGCACCCGATGGAACTGGGCTTGGTTCGCGAGATCGGTAGCAAGGCTCTACTAGCCGGGGGTGGAGCTCTGCTCCTCTACTGGACATTCACGGCGGTGAAGCTCGTGCTGAGCGCCCGTGGCATCAACCCACTCATTAAGCAGTTCTTTACGCAAGTAGCAGCGGGCAGGATCGATGCCGCTTACTTGCTCACCACCAAGAATTATCGCCAGCATGTGAACCGTCAGCAGTTCATTCGCTACCTGGCGAGTTTGAAGCTGAATCGCTTCCGCAATCTCAAATCTGGTCGCCCGAGGCTGCAGGAAGGCAACATCATCCTGACCGTGAAGTTGATTGCAGACGACAAAGAAGAGATGCCTCTGGATTTCACGTTTATTAAGAGGGATGATTCTTGGAAGATCGAGCGAATCGTCGCCGTGAACAGCTGAGCACGAGGCGTTGAGCAGCTCGCAGCAGCTGAGATCGTCCAGCAGCTCTCAATTGCGAGCTGAGGAATTGCGGCGCCTGCTCAATCGGGCTGCTCACGCTTATTACGTGCTCGACGCTCCGGACATGGAAGATCCGGTTTATGACCAGCTCTATAGGGAGCTCCAAGAGTTAGAGCACCAAGATTCAACGTTGGTGAGCGCAGATAGCCCCACCCAGCGAGTGGGTGGGCGCTTAGCGGAAGGATTCAGCAGCGTGCGCCACAGGATCGCCCTGTTCAGCCTCGACAATGCCTTTAACCGCGACGAACTCCATGGCTGGTATGGGCGATTGCTCAAGGTGCTTGACCGCGCTCCAGCAGGAGGATCTCCACCGCCAGCCCTGCCCATGGTGGGAGAACTCAAAATCGATGGCAACGCCCTCGCGCTGAGTTACGAAAATGGCGTGCTCGTTCGGGCCGCAACGCGCGGGGACGGGGAACAGGGAGAAGAGATCACCGCCAACGTGCGCACCATCAGCTCCATTCCCTTGCGCTTGCACCTCGAACCGGCACCAGCCTGGGTGGAAGTGCGCGGGGAGGCCTTCATCCCCGATGCCACCTTTCATGCGATCAACAACGAACGCCTAAGCCGCGACGAATCTCTCTTTGCAAATCCGCGCAATGCCTGCGCTGGAACCTTGCGCCAACTGGATCCAAGCGTTGTTGCATCAAGACGGCTGGACTTTTTTGCTTACACGCTTCAGCTGCCGGACGATTGGCAAGGACGCAGGCCGCTCACGCAATGGGATGCCCTGCAATGGCTAGGAGATGCGGGATTCAAGGTGAACCCCAATGCAGGTTTATTGCCAGATCTTCAAGCGGTAGAGAAGTTCTTCGACACCTGGGACACAGAGCGACGGCAGCTCAATTACGCCACCGACGGCGTGGTGGTGAAGCTCAATGATTTACGGCTGCAGGATGCCGCAGGCTTCACCCAAAAAGCTCCACGCTGGGCGATTGCACTCAAGTACCCAGCAGAAGAAGCTCCAACCAAGATTCTGAGAATCAGCTGTCAGGTGGGACGCACTGGAGTCATCACCCCAGTGGCGGAATTCGAGCCTGTGCTTTTGGCCGGCACAAGCGTCAGCAGGGCCAGCCTTCACAACGCCGACAGGCTGCTGGAACTCGACCTCCACAACGGCGACACCATTGTGGTGCGCAAGGCCGGAGAGATCATCCCAGAAGTGGTGCGGGTGTTGCCTGAGCTCCGACCTGCGCTCACCCAGCCTGTGGAGCTCCCCAAGACCTGTCCAGCCTGCGGATCCACCTTGGTGCGCGAAAGCAGCGAATCTGCCACGCGCTGCATTAACAGCAGCTGCCCGGCGATCCTGCGCGGTGCCCTGCGCCATTGGGTGAGCAAGGGGGCCTTGGATGTGGATGGCCTTGGCAGCAAGCTGATTGAGCAACTGGTGGATCGAGGCCTCGTTCAGTCGATTGCAGACCTGTATCGCCTCGATATGGCACTGCTTGGCAGCCTGGAGCGCATGGGCACCAAAAGTGCCGAGAACTTAATTCAAGCCCTGGACGCATCCCGCGCTCAAGGGTGGGCCAAACAGCTGTACGGACTAGGCATCCATCACGTTGGAGACGTGAACGCCAAGGCGATTACCGCTGCTTTTTCCAATGCAGACAACCTGAATCAAGCGGCTTGTCATGCACCCGACAGCATCACCGCAATTTTTGGTGTCGGCAAAGAAATCGCCCAAAGCTTGCAGCAGTGGTTTGCCAACCCAGCCAATCAGCGGCTCCTCGATGAGTTGCGCAGCCTCGGATTCAGCCTGGCACTCAATGAGGAAGAGCAAGCACGAGCCACTGCGGCGGCAGCCAACAATCATCTATCTGGCTCCACCTTTGTGCTAACCGGCACCTTGCCCACACTCACCCGCTCTCAGGCCAAAGAACAAATCGAGGCCTTTGGCGGGAAGGTATCTGGATCCGTAAGTAAGAAAACCAGCTATCTCGTCGCAGGCGAGGAGGCAGGAAGCAAACTCACCAAAGCCCAGGGGCTGGGGATCAGCATTCTTGATGAGGACGCTCTGCAAAACATGCTGAGAGGAACTGCCTAAAAATCAAGCCAGGCATGCAAAGCCCTGTTCAAAATCTGTTTGGCAGCCTCTCTGGTGAGTGGAAGCTGAATCTGGAGACCCAGGTCCCCAGGAACGATCTCTACGGATGTCGCATTGCCTCTTCGAGGCCGACGCTGGGCTGGTTTTGCTGCTGATCTGTTCAACAGTGATTGCAACGCTCGAATTGATCTCCAACAGCACCGCTGTAGTGATCGGCGCCATGATCGTTGCCCCGTTGATGGATCCAATCCTGAGCCTGGCCTTTGGCCTCGACATCTCTGACAGCAGATTGGTGAAACGCTCTGCCATCACTGTGATCATCGGCATCCTCGCTGTGATTGGCACTGCAACGCTGTTTGGCTCGGTGCTCGATGCCAGTGAGCTGAATCGAGAGATCTACAGCCGAATCGCACCCAACCTGATCAACCTCGGCACTGCAGTTGCTGTAGCCATCTCCGTGCCCTTGGTGCCACCGCTGTGCGTCTGCGGGATCGGGCTGAGCATGGGCTCAGAGTCATTGCCGTGTTCAGCAGAGGCAGCGTTGCTGGACTCAGCGATCCGGTCTCAGAAGAGGCATTTTAACTCTTCCTTGCCAACTTAATTGGCATCACAGTTGCAAGCTTGATGGTGTTTTTGTTGCAACGCTATGGCTCGATTCACCGCAGCTACTTGTTTGGCTAGGACTTCTAGGCCTGCTTTGCATCCCCTTGGAATTATCACTCCAAGAATTCAGCATTCGCGAAAATATTGACACCAAATTTGCCACCTTTAAAGCTGGTCGCGTCAAGCTATTCAAGTTGACCGAAAAGAATCCATACCTCTTGAAAAAAATAAAATTGCTCTACAGCAATGTTCGTTTTTCTCAAAACAATGCCACCATTGAGCTCGTTCTCAACGCCCAAGAAGGACTGATCACACAAACAGTTATTGATGAACTCCATCAACGCACTATCACGAGGGCGAGGAAGGATTATGGGATCAACGAAATCAGCGTTAATATCAGCTTCATTCCAAACCAAATCTTCAAATTCAATTTCACTGAAGGCAAACAATCATGAGCTCACCCCAAGTCTTCCGCTGGATCAAAACAGAATGTGGTCGCGCCAAGTACATTGACTTGGCCTCCCGCAACGGCATTGCAGCAAAGCTTCGCCTGGGATGGTTTGTCCTCATTGCTGCTGCACGTGACCTTCAAATTCCTAATCCAGACTGAAGTATTCACTCCTGCTATCGCAATTTCAAGCACACAAATTCCATACTCATCAAGAACTCCTAATTCGAAGAATCTAGACAATAAATTTCTTCACAAGCAACTATTCCTTACTTAGTGGCTTCCATTCACTTAGGTCGCTTATCGCTGCTTCGACAAACGCCGCTACATCCATTTTTCTAAGAGCTTTGATTAAAGGTGGTCTTGTCATCCGCCAAGGCGCGCTGCGCTGCGCGCCCGACCAACCAAACCACAGCAACCGTGGCTAACACGCCCACTACGCGCAGGATCCAGGCTTGTGCTGAAGCTTCTCCAGCGAGCACCTCACCAAAACGAGCAGCATCACCTGCCAGTGCGCCCAAAGCACAAAACAAAATGGTGCCGGGAACAATGCCAATCAGACCGATGCTGTAATCACGCAAGCTCACCTCACTGAGGCCGTACACCAAGTTCAATAACGAGAACGGAAACGCTGGAGACAGACGCGTTAAAAGCACAAGCTTGAGACCCTCCCGGCTCACGGCCCGCTCCACAGCTTGCAGCTTTGGATACTGCATCAGACGCTTGCTCGTCCAATCTCGCAACCAATATCGGCCAAGCAAAAACGCTGCCTCTGCGCCGAGGCTGGCCCCCACAAACACAATCAGGCTCCCCCACCAAGTGCCATAAAGAGCTCCAGCCAACATCGAAGCCCATACCCCTGGAAGCAAAAGCGTCACCCAAACCGCATAAAGCGGGATGAAAACCAGTCCACCCAAAGGAGAGCGCAACCAGAGCATCAATGGCTCAAACCAGGACATCCCCTCAATCATTGGTTCAAGCCCATCCGAAGCCACGTTTCCATGCTGACCGTTTCGTGGAGAAACGGAGTCATCACCTCTTTTAAGCTGACGATCGGACACCGTCCAAGAGGTCATGCTGTGCAACGCCTTTTTGCCCTGATCAAAAGCAACAGGTGTCGAATCGCTGCCTTGCTGAGCACGTCCTTACTAGGAAGCTGCGCCATCACCGATCGCCAGGATTCAATCGTCTTGCAAGTGGCTCTGGCCAGCAATGAAAACGAACAACAATCCACCAGTCGATTTCAATCGGAACGGAAGATCATCAAGGATTTTCAACAGCAATTAAAAGAAATGCAGCCTGGGATCAAGCTGCATATCTCGATCTACCCCGAAGAATCACTGGAGCAGGAGATAAGGGTTCGAACCCATAGCGGGCTGGGTCCTGATCTTGTAATCGCCGATAGCAATCAGACCTTGAGCCTTGCTGCTGATGGCCTAACCGACCCAATCAAGCTGACGAAAGAGCGACAGAACTTGATCAACCCCGCAGCATTGGAGCGCGTTAAAACAGCCAGTGGATCCCTCGCAGGGCAACCGGTCTCGCAGTTCTTACAACTCGCTTGCTTCGATAAGCGCAAGCTGAAAGAGGCGCCAAAAACCCTGAAGGAATTGTCCGCAGCCAGTGGCGAAGGCACAGTTTTTGGAATGGTCACCAACCTCCAGGATCTTTACTGGAGCCTTGGCAGCTTCGGTGCCGGAGAGGCCTTGGCCACCTCGCTAGAGGGCAAAAAACCATCTGTCGCGGCCCATGAACGGCTCACCCAGTGGATGCAATGGCTCAAAGCATCCAGCTATCAACAAAATATTGTGTTTTTGAGAAATCAAGCTGAACTTCGTAAAGAGCTCATCGAAGGTGAGATGAGTTGGATCAGTTGTTGGAGTTCCCAACTACCTCAACTACGTGAAGCGCTCAAAGATCATCTAGGCATTGCCCCATTACCCAGCGGAAACTTTGGACGAGCAACGCCAATCACTCGCTTGCAGGTCTGGGCTCTTGGTAAGAACTCAAGCAAACGTCAACGAGCAGAAAGCCTGAAATTGCTCAATTTCATGGTGCAGCCCTGGGCTCAAAAAACCTATGCCCTCAAATATCGAACGGTCTATCCAGTCAACCCAGCAGCGGCACTGATCGTCAGCAAACAATTACCTAACGGGCTTAATGCGTTCAGTGAAGATGAGAACAAACGTGTGGGCCATGGTGATGCGATTGTCGCCGCAGTCAATGCCAGACCAAAATTGGAAAAAGATATTCAGTCCACACTCAATGAGTTGATCTTTGATGGATTATCTCCCGAGCAAGCAGCCACTGAACTCGAAACCCAGATCAAAGCGAAGCGATGACTCTTCCAATGTCCTACATCATCACCATCGGCCCTGGCCCGATTCTTAACGAGCTGCTGAGCTGGTTGGGATATCTCCACCGGGGCACTGTTCTTCTTCAATTGCTTGTGGTTGGCATTGTGATGGTCGCGGAACAACGCGGTGCTCTTCGACGAGGCATAGAACACAGGCTGATTCCTGAATACATCCGAGTTCTGATCGGCCCACTACTCCTTTTAATCAGTTCGGGGCTTTTCCGTCTAGTGGGCTTGCCATGGGGATTACTGCGCTATTTCGGGCTGCTCTGGTTGGGTTGGGTGTCGTTCACACCTCTAAAAACGGTGCTTCTAAGCATTGACAATAAATTCCCAGTTGATGAATTAGAAAGTACATTTTTAAGACCCATCTACGTCATTGTGGCCTCCATATCTTTTTTGAGGTTGATGGGAAGTACGCAAAATCTGTCTCAAACCCCTATCGCCAATCTATTTGGCGTAGAACTCACTCTGGGAAGAATCTATGTTGCGATTATAGCCATCTATGTCATCATGACTCTCTCCTCAAGGCCTGCAACGTTTCTCGCATGGGTTAGTGGCGTGCTGTTTGGAGTCCGTTCAAGAAATAGGCGCGGATTGGAGCTCCTATTTCGCTACAGCGTGATCATCATTGGCATCATTGGCGTGGCTTACTTCATCGGCATCGACGGCACAGCCTTTATTGCCATAGCAGGGGGATTGTCTGTTGGTATCGGCTTTGGCGTTAAGGAAATCATCTCCAATTTCATCAGCAGCATCTGGTTACTATTTGAAGGATCGGTTCGCCCCGGAGAGATTCTGATGATCAATGGCGACCCCTGCACTGTGCGCAAATTAGGGCTAAGAGCAACACAACTACGACGTGGGCGCGATGGCGCCGAACTCTTAATCCCCAATCAGAAGTTCTTCACTCAAGAAGCCACATCCTTCACCGCAACGGAAACATCAAGACGTGACGGAGTGATAGTTGGTGCCGCCTACGAGCACGACCCCGACATCATCGTGGAGCTATTAAGAACAATTGCCAAAGAGCACAAAAAAGTTCTGGAATATCCACCAGTCAAAGCCTTTGTCATCGACTTTGCAGAGTCATCGATCAACTATAAGGTTCTATTTTGGGTGGCCAACCCCCTCGATTCCTTTGAAGTTGGTAGTGATCTACGCCGAACAATCTGGAAGCAATTTGAACAGAAAGGAATCACCATTCCATTCCCACAACGTCAGGTCTATCCAATGGAATGGCCACCCAGCCTGCAACAAAGCCTGCATTCAGCTGGAGGCAGAGGTGTAGTGACGCAAGGCATAGAACCAAAAGCGACGGGAAGCGACGAAAAAACCAACGGCGAGGCCTAACCCCAACCAAAGCATCGGTGTGCTGGCTCGTCCCAGCACAACTTCAGCTGGAACAGTTGTAAGAAATGCCACCGGAATCACCAAGGTAAAGAGCAAACGCAAGGGGGCTGGATAGGCCGCTACGGGATAGCGACCTGAGGCCAACACAGCCCGCAAAACCTCAGTGGCATTCCAGGTTTTCACAAACCAAATGCTGGTCGCTGCAATCAGAAACCAGAGCGAATACAGAATCAGTCCACCAGCCAAGAGCATCACCAACACCACCGCAATGCCTCCTGGCGTCAACGAAGCACCAGCCTGATCCCCGCCCCAAATCACCAACAACAAGCCAAGAGCAATCTCCGGCAAACCGGCTGGCGAGATAGTCCGCAATGACAACCAAAACTGACTGTCAATCGGCTTCAGCAGCACGAAATCAAGGGTCCCTTCGCGCACATGGGTCACGATCGAAGACAGGTTGGGGCGCAACCAAGTGCTCGCCACACCATCGAGAACCGTATAAAAGCCCTGAACAATCAAGGCTTCATGCCAGCTCCAGCCACCCAACTCACGTCCTGGTCCAAAAAAGAGAGACAGCATGAACAGGCTGCCAAGCAAACTCAAACCAACGGCAACGAGCTCAATCACAATGTTGAGTTGATATTCCAGCTGCGAGGCCACTGCTGTTCCCCAAAATCGCCGCAGACTTTTGAAGTAGCGCCCCATTCAGGCCCCCATCGCGCTGTAACGCCGAACCCCAGCGCGCCAAAGCAGAAGGACAAGCGGCAAAAGCAGCACGATCCAGGCCAACTGGATTGCAAATCCAGCCAACAAATCAACAGGCTGTTCGGCTAAAACACGCGCCGGGAAGTCAATCAAATAAGGGAAAGGAGTCCACTGAGCCAACGAGCGCACAAAGGGTGGGAACGCTGTGAGCGGAGCAAGCAACCCGGACAAGAAAAGAAAGGGAATGAACAACAGCCTCTCCAGAGCACTGGCCTTCTCACTCCAAAAACAAAGGGAGGCAATCAGACTTTGCAACAGAAAAGCGATCGAGAAGGCCATCCATGTGGCCAACCAAGCCAACAAAAAGTGACCAAACGACGGCAACCAGAATGCGTTGGGCTGAATCAGAAAAAAGATCGCGGTGATGACCGCAGCAAAAGGCAAACGCGTGAGTTGCTCGCCAAGATGACTGGCGACATAACGCCAGAGCGGGTGGAGCGGCTGAAGAAGATAAGGAGATAATCTCCCAGTGAGAGCATCATCTTCAAAGGCGTAAACCATCCAAACAACAGAAAATTGCCGCACCAAAAAGGCGCTCAAGAAATAACGATCAAGACCCACACCATCCATCCCCAACGCTCCACGAGCATCACTGCCATTCCAAAGACTGAGCATGATGAAAGGGAGCACACCGGAAAGAGCCCAAAGGGCGATTTCGGCCCGGTATTCCAACATATGAGCGTATTCTGTGCCTAATAGAACACGAATAATCTTGCGATTGAGTCCAAAAATCCGCATTACACCTTTCCCTGCCGAAACAGATCGCCAATCAACTGATCAATCGGAGGATCATTCACTTCCAGATCCAGCACCTCAAAGCGATCCAGCAGTTGAGCCACCACAGCCGTAAGTTCATCGGGCTGGACTCGCAAGTTCACCTCGCAGTCGCAGCAACTGTCGAGCCTGCCAAGGCCAGCAAACGCATCAGCCCCAACTGGTGCAGCAAGTTCCAGGCGAACATGGCGCTCAGGCGCAAGCCGACTCACCAAGCGATCGAGCGGACCGTCATGGAACAAATGCCCCTGATGAATCAACAACACCCGCGGACATAAGGCCGTGATATCAGCCATGTAGTGGCTCGTTAGCAACACAGTGGCGCCGGTCCTTTGGTTGTAATCAGCTAAAAACTTCCGCACCCGGGCCTGCGCATTCACATCCAAGCCAAGGGTGGGCTCATCAAGGAACAACACATCAGGTTGGTGGAGCAAGGCAGCGAGTAGCTCAGCTTTCATACGCTGGCCCAACGACAGCTTGCGAACAGGGCGCGTGAGCTCCTCTCCCAACTCCAATAAATCCGACAACTCAGAAATACGGCGATTGGCATCCCGATCACTAATGCCATAAACAGCAGCATTCACCCTCAAGGAATCCATCGGCGGCAAATCCCAAAGCAACTGCTGCTTCTGCCCCATCACCAGAGTGATCCGACGCAAAAAATCGGGGTGACGCTTTTGCGGTTGATGGCCTGCAACGACCACTTGACCCGCACTGGGATAGATCAACCCACACAACATTTTCAAGGTGGTGGTTTTACCCGCCCCATTCGCACCAAGAAATCCCACCATCTCTCCCGGAGCAATGGTGAAACAAATGTCACTCACTGCGCAAACATCACGATGGCGCCGACGCATGAAGTGTTGAAGGGTTCCACCCAAACCCGGTTGCTTGTCGGCAACCCGGTAAATCTTGCTGAGGCCTTCAACCTCGATCACAACAGAACCATCAGCAACTCTTCGTTTGAGCGAACGCTATGGCAAACCATCCAAATGCGAGTTTAAAAGCCGCTGCATTCAGCCTGATCAAATGCACAGGAGAAGGCATGCTGTAGGGAGGAAGTCAACACGATGCCCTAATGAAAGAAAAAATCATTCAAGACGTGGATTTCATCCACTCCAACACTGGGGTATTAATTTGTACCGCCGTTCTCATCCTGCTCTGGCTTCTCCTTGGACTGATAGAGCGGAGAGGACAGCATCTTGGAGGGATAGTCGCCAAAGCAATCCGCCAGCCATTGCTCTTAGGACTAAGCGCCTCTCTTTACTTGGGCTGGTTCGGACGTCAAATCGCCAACCATGTGGAGTGGCTGGATGGCAGCAATGCTTTAAAGCTCTCCGCCACAATCACAATCCTCGCCGTCATGTGGGCGCTGAGCCAATTGGGCCACGCCGTCATGAAGACCAGACGTTTTGAACGCTGGCTCCAGATGGACGACCCGAAAGATCTGTCAATGGCCATCAGCTTTCTGGGCCGGATTTACACGATCTTGATTCTGGTGATTGGCGCTGGCGCATTGATGATCACCTTCGGCGTTCCCGCCACAGCCCTCGCTGCTCTAGGAGGCGGCGCAGGAGTCGGCCTCGCCTTCGGAACGCAGAACATCTCCCAAAACTTCTTCTCCGGTTTCATGCTGTTCTTTAACCGTCCCTTTAAGGAGGGGGACTGGATCAGTACGGACGGAATGGAAGGAACCGTTGAAAATATCGGCTGGTATCACACACGCCTACGCACATTTGACCGGCGACCGATGTATATCCCTAACGCAGTTTTTGCCACCAATAGCATCATCAATCCTGGGCAGATGTATAACCGCAGGATCCTGGCAAATATTGGCTTACGATATGAAGACATCATGGTAATGGACACCATCACCCAAAAAGTACGGGAACTTCTAGAAGATCATCCAGCCATTGACCAAGATCAAATTATACTGGTAAACTTCAATTCGTGGGAGAGCTCATCGCTAAATTTACAGGTCTACTGTTTCACTAAAACAACAAATTGGCAAGACTATCTAGATATTCAGCAGGACGTATTCTTGAAAATAGCGGCAATCGTTAAATCCAATAATGCCGACTTTGCATTCGATTGCACGACCCTCTATCCAGCACCCAATTTAAAACCAGAGCAGCTCTTCCCTTCGGCATGACAGGCACGATTCATCCCAAATCCGCCAACCGTCTGCGCGCTAGGTCAGCCTGAGCTTCCGATTCCGCAAGCTTGGCCTTGCATTCCGTGACCACAGCGGCTGGCGCCTTATCCGCAAAATTGGGATTACTTAGGCGACCCGCCAATCCCTTGATCTCCTTTTCGGCCTTGGCGATGTCTTTCTCAAGACGACCCTGAAGCGCTTCAAGGTCAACCAGGCCTTCGATGGGCAGCAACACTTGCAACTCACCGCTTACCCCAGCGAGTGCTTTGGCAACAGGAGCAGCCTCGGCCTGCGCCTGCGTCATCAACTCCACCGATTCAGCGCGTGTGAGCGCGGTGATGTCAGCCGTTCCTTCCTCCAACACCGCCATCAGCTCAGCGCGGCCCGTTACGAAACGAACGGGTACCGATTGGGACGGTTTTAAGCCAGCAACGGCTCGCAAATTACGAACCACTCGGATCGCAGCGATCAGCTCGGAAAAAGACGCTTCCAAGCCATCATTCAAAGCAACCTCATCAACGGCAGGCCAAGCCTGGAGCGCTAAAAACGTGATTTCAGGCTCGGCAGTCACGCTGTGCCAAAGCTCTTCGGTGAGGTGGGGCATCAACGGATGCAACATCAAATGCATTTGGCTGATCACCTTGGCCAGCACCTGTTTGGCCGTGTGCTGATCCGCCAAAGCTGCAGCGCTGGGCTCCTCGCCTGGATTTAAACGACGCTTGCTCAGTTCCAAGTACCAGTCACAAACGTCGTTCCAAGCGAATTCATACAAACCTTTTGCGGCTTCACCAAGGGCATAACTGCTGTAGCGGGCAGCGGTTTCCTGGTTCACATGCGCCAACCGCGACAGAATCCAGCGGTCAGCGAGCTGTAACGCCGAAGGATCAGGCTCACCGAGCTGTGCAGGTGTGCTCCCCCCCAGATTCATCAGGGCAAACCGGGTGGCATTCCAGAGCTTGTTTGCAAAGTTGCGAGAGGCCTCAACCGTGGCAGATGTGTCCCTTTTTCGGTCGTAATCGAGGCGAATGTCTTGACCCGTACCTGCCACCTCGCGCACCAAAGCGAAACGCAGAGCATCGGTGCCATAGCGCTCAATCAACAAAAGGGGATCGATCCCATTCCCAGCGCTTTTGCTCATCTTGCGGTTCTGCTCGTCCCGCACCAGCCCATGGATATAGACGTCCTTAAAAGGCATCTCACCAGTAAAAGCACCAGCCATCATCGTCATCCTGGCGACCCAGAAAAAAATGATGTCGAAGCCTGTGATCAGGGTGCTGGTGGGGTACCAACGCTGAAAGTCAGCTGCATTCGCATCGGGCCAACCCAGAGTTGAAAATGGCCAAAGGCCACTGGAGAACCAGGTGTCGAGCACGTCTTCGTCCTGCTCAATGCGGGCCTCAGCTCCAAACTTTTCTTTGGCTTGGGCAAGCGCATCGGCTTCATTCCGAGCCACCACATAAGGCGTGGTGTCGGTGTAGTGGCCGCCGGTTTCACTAATCACAAACCAGGCGGGGATGCGATGGCCCCACCAGAGCTGACGGCTGATGCACCAGTCGCGAATATTCGTGAGCCAATCCCGATAGACCTTTTCCCAGCGCTCAGGGATGAAGCAAGGGTCCTGTTTCGCAAGTGCTTCTCGACAGCGAGCCGCAAGAGGCTCGGTGTTCACAAACCACTGGGTGGAGAGCAGGGGCTCCACCGGCACCTTGCCCCGATCGGAGTGGGGAACGCTATGCCGATAATCCTCGACCTTGACCAACAAACCCTCCTCGTCGAGGGCTGCCACCACAGCCTTACGCGCCTCAAAGCGATCCAAGCCTTCGAAGCGGCCTGCCTCGGCATTCATCGTGCCGTTCTTGCGCATCACCGTGATCTGAGCCAAACCATGACGCTGCCCAATCGCAAAGTCATTGGGGTCATGGGCCGGTGTGACCTTGACGCAGCCAGTGCCGAACTCCTTCTCCACGTGATCGTCGGCAACGATCGGGATCTGACGGCCCGTAAAAGGGAGGTCAAGGGTCTTACCCACTAGGTGGGCATAGCGCTCATCGCTGGGGTTCACCGCCACTGCTGTATCACCGAGCATGGTTTCTGGCCGCGTGGTGGCCACCTCGAGATGGCCCTCACCACTGCTGAGCGGATAGCGAAAATGCCAGAGATGGCCATCCACCTCCTTCATCTCCACCTCCAGGTCACTCACCGCGGAGCCCGAAGCAGGACACCAATTCACCAGGTATTCACCGCGATAGATCAAGCCCTGCTCATGGAGACGAACGAAGGCCTCTTTCACCGCCTCGCTAAGACCTTCATCCAACGTGAATCGTTGTCGCTTCCAGTCGACGGAGTACCCCAACCGGCGCAACTGATCGACAATGCGACCTCCACTCTCTGCTTTCCACTGCCAGGCCCGCTCCAAGAAGGCCTCTCGGCCAAGGTCATGACGCGTCTTGCCCTCCTCCTTCAGCTGCTTCTCAAGGATCGTCTGCACTGCGATCGAGGCATGATCCGTGCCAGGCAGACAAAGCACATTTTTGCCCGCCAACCGTTGATAGCGCACGATCGTATCGATCAGAGCTGTATTAAAGGCATGCCCCATGTGCAGGCTGCCGGTGACATTGGGCGGCGGGATCACCACAGCAAACGGTTCGCCCTTCGCCGCAGGATCCGGATGAAAGGCCCCCTCGTCCTCCCAGGCCTTCTGCCATCTGGCTTCCGTACCAACCGGGTCATAGGTCTTGGCCAGATCAGACACGGGTAGCGCCCATACACGCCATTCATGGTCGCAAAAGACCTTTTCAGGCGGCTTGACAGCGATGATCAACCAGCATCAATGCCAAGGGTCCATGGGCTCAACATCCAACGATCTCAGCACTGCCATCCAGCAGATGCTTGAAGCTGTGGCCCAGAACGATGAGCTCAAGATGGGCTTGCGGATGGCCACCACAGCTGCTGCCGTTAGCGAGGTAGCAGCACAAGCAGGAATCCACATCGACCCTGCCGCACTGGTGAAGCATTACGCCCAAAGCATTCTCGATGCTTCTGATGCAACCGCAATCCACAATTTCGATCTCTGCAGCTGGGATGCCGGAGAGCTTCTCTGGACCATGAACAATTGGCGTGTTCAGGACTGAGCAAGCCGCGTGAGGTAATCCTGCTGAGCGCCCGCATTGATCCAACCCGTGGCAATCGTCTTACTCAAATCTGAATTCACCCTGCCGCGGTGAATGTGAGATGGGCCCGCTGGAAATATCACTAATTTGCCTCGTTCAGCCGGTTCGTGATGGTTCTGCCAATGAAATTCCGTGCCTGCCTCTTCCACGGTGTCGCAATAAAGGATCCAAGCCAACACCCGATGCACGGGCTCAGTCGCTTCATCGCTGATGGTCCAATCGCAATGCCACTGCTTAAAACCTTCTCCAGGGGCATACCGCTGCAAGTTGAAGATCGGCATCACAAACAACTCTTGATCGGGGCAGACCGAACGAAACAGAGGTCTTTCATGCACATAGCGCTCTAATCCAGCAGCAACGCCGCGCAAGATCACCTCAGACAATCCGAAGGCATCTGGATCACTGCGATCAATCGCGACCAAGCTGATATCCGTTGACACCTTGGCCGGCTCCACTTCACCGCCAGGCCCGAAAGCCACACCAGCCCGTTGCAAATCAGTGCGGCGATCAAAAAAAGCCATGGCACCATCCGCCACCGCTTCAAAACCGGCGTTGCAATACCGGGCGATCAGGTCTGTGGACATCAGGATTTAGGACGTTTCCAAGGGATCGCAACAACGCCATCGAGGGCTTGCCATTCACTTTGATCAGCAATCACATGCTCGAGCAAATCAACCCGCTTTAAGGCACGGGTTAGACGTTCCGGGGCCAGCACCGAGGGATCTTGCGGGGCTTGAGACAGCAACAGCACTTGAGCATCAGCTGGATCAGCAAACACATGGAGCTCAAGATCGCCCAACTCTCTTTCAAAAAATGTGCGGCGCATCCGCATCGTGATCGTCTCCCCCAGAGACGTCGCGAAGTGCTCAAGGCTTGCGGTATCGCCTGAAAGGCCGCAATTCAGGGCAAGCCAAATCATCAATTTCGCCCAGCCATCAACCGTCCAAAGCGGTTGAAAACTGAGCCGGTGCTGTCGAATCAGCTCCAAAAGCGCAAAGTCCACAAGGGTTCCTTGCAGCTGATCAGGATCCGGAAGGCTCATATCAAACATCTTCTTCGAGACATCTTCCCTACATGAGGTCAAAATGGTGGTGCTAACGATCGACTCTGGCCATGACCATGGATCTCAACGATCCCGAACTCGAGTTCTCGGATCTGGTGTACGCATATCAGAGCTGGGTGATGGCCGTCATCAATGACGAGAAGCTCGAAGGCGATGACCTCCTCCTGACAGACGAGATCGCCGAGGATGCTCTCAACGCCATGAGATTCCTTCCAGGCGAAGTCACCAGTGCAATCGAAACGTCTCTTGCCCGTGTCTACGACGTCGATGCCGACGAACTAGCGGAACTGCTCTTCCCCGAAGACTGATCCAAACAGCGAGACTGGATCTTCTTTGACGCCTGCTCCATGGGTTGGACCCTGAAGGACATCCCAGACCAAACTGGACGCGTGGCCCTCGTCACTGGGGCCAACAGCGGCTTGGGTTTGGAAACTAGTCGTGCGCTTTTAGCAAAGGGCGCAACCGTGCTCATGGCTTGCCGCAGCCAACGCAAAAGCGAAGAGGCACGACGTGACTTGCTGGATCAAGGCACAGCGGGCGTTGACCTGTTGGATCTTGATTTATCCGATCTCAAAAGTGTTGAGCGCTGCGCCAACGTTGTCCAAAAGCGTTATGGCCGCCTGGATCTGTTGATGAATAACGCTGGCCTGATGGCACCTCCACGACAGCTGAGCGTCCAAGGCTTCGAAATGCAGTTTGCCGTGAACCATCTCGGGCACATGGCATTCACCCAACAGCTTCTTCCGCTGATGGAAGGCCGCCAGGATGCTCGGGTGGTCACTGTGACGTCTGGAGCGCAATATTTCGGCAAAATGGCGTGGTCAGATCTGCAGGGCGAGCGGCGCTATGACCGATGGAGCGCCTACTGCCAGAGCAAATTGGCCAATGTGATGTTTGCACTCGAGCTCAATCAGCGGCTTCAGCAGCAAAACAGCAGCGTGATCTCTCTCGCCGCCCATCCAGGCCTGGCCCGCACCAACCTTCAACCGGTCTCAGTCGCCGCGACCGGAGCGTGGCAAGAGTCTCTGGCCTACCGACTCATGGATCCTTTATTTCAAAGCGCAGCGATGGGCGCACTCCCCCAACTCCATGCAGCAACAGCAAGCAGCGTTAAAGGTGGAGAGCACTTCGGTCCAGGTGGCTTTGCATCCATGCGTGGAATGCCAACACGTCAACCTGTGGCCCGCATAGCCAAAGACCCCGAACAACGGGAACGTCTTTGGACGACCAGCGAAGACATGATCCAATCCAATACGAGCAAGGTCTGAATCACCATGACGACCAAGCCGACAGCGAGCCGACAACGACAGCAACGCCTTCTCGACGCCTTGCGTAGCTGCGGCGTCGAGATGAGTGGGCAACAGCTCCATCGGCTTCTAGAAAGCGGATCCAGCGCCATGGGACTCGCCACGGTGTACAGAAACCTCAGGCAACTCCAGCAGCAGGGTCTTGTGCGCTGCCGGCACTTACCCACCGGGGAGGCCCTTTATGCCCCGATTGAGCAGGACCGCCATCACCTCACATGTGTGGACTGTGGAAGCACCAAAGCATTAGATCACTGTCCGATCCACGGACTCTCAATCTCAACCGAAGACCAATCTGGTTTCAAGATGTTGTTCCACACTTTGGAATTCTTCGGGATTTGCTCTGAGTGCCAACACAGTCACCCCTAGAGCGCCTGACAACACTGATCAACTGCCACTGCAAAGGCTGGCAGCAAACGCTCGTTTCTCGGCAAAACTACCCTTTGCTTCCTTAATCACTTCATCCACGCAATGGTCGAAATATCGAGCCTGATTTGCGATCGGTGCTATTTGGATCGCGAAGTAAACCACAGAAAATGTGGCCAAAACCGGATAGAGGTGGGCATTGATCAGGTCGCGAGCTTTCGACATGGATGCAGCAAAAAGGGGCTGGCTTAATCATTACTAATCCTGCCCCCAAAAGGAGCGATCAAATGCAAATCGTTTCGTTACTGACTTCACAGAACGCTAATTGCGGTGTGCCTAGAGAATCACGAGCACGAATGGAAGATCCAACCAAACGAATGAGCAGGCATCATGGACAAGAACCACAATCAAACATTGGCTATGTAGCTATGCAGAGCTAGAAGTATTCGTTGAAGGAGCTAAACATGATGGTCTTATTAGTCCGGACGATTAGAATCCAAGGGAATTTGAATCGCAAGCTGATCCCTATTCCCAAGCAAAGCCAATAGAGATTTCAAGTTAAGACAATAAAAAACCCCGCTCAGCACGGGTCATATGAAGTTAGATCAGGCCTGCCAAGCGAGGCACTGATCTTCAAAGAGATCTAGACAAAACATTTATACGTCTGAACAAGACCAACAAACCGATACGCTTGAACCTATCGACAGTCCAACTAAAACGCGTGTTCGGCCGATGGGGGGATTTCACTGTCACGTACCGATCGATCAGTTAGCGATGATTATTGAGTTATGAATTGATATCAAATGCCTATTGAAATTCGCAGCTTGGATGTTGTTGCTATAGCTATGAAGGCATCAGGTGCAACATCAAGTTAGATGTATCAATGCGCCAAAGCATTAGCTCAAGGAAAGCTTGATCCAATGCCAACCAGTTTTACAGAGGATCCTTACAGCATCTCGGTTATTACCGGTTGATCGCGGCACATCACGAATCCGGCCTTACAACGTGTCCCGCCGCCTTCACCGGATGCCGGACACACTCCATTCAGATTAAACAGTAGTTCTGCGGAAATTTTATGTCCAGCCATCAGACCTTCAAACGCTATGCAATCCGATATCGCGACTCATCCGGCTGCAGCCACGAAGACAATGTTTATGCTTCAGACGCAATGGCGGCACAAAATTTAGCGATGGAATTCAATGAAGAACTCCAGAGAAGACCACACAGCATCACAGCTGTTTTACAAACTCCTAATTAGAGAACCTGCGTTCATGAATGCAGAAATGGAAGAAAGAACCATCACAGAGCATCTTCCCTCAATTAACCTCATCAGTAGAAAAGATAATATCAAGCCTTTCGACCTAAGCAAAATATCAAATCATTTGAGTTGTAGACCCTTAACTCGTTTGAAATTAATGGCCGTACATGCATAGCGAATTCTTAGGAGGTTGACACGTAGAGGCAAAACAAGTCTTGCCTTACTCACGACACGACCAAACAGGCAGGTCCTGAAACCGAACCTGCAGTTACGGCTGCCCCCCTTCCAGGTTCAGGTAGGCAGATCTAGACCGGTTAGGTCCCAATCGGAGACAGCTATGTCTTCAACAACATTCCGCTCACCAACGGGCCTCGTTACCAGAGATGGCGAGGGTTACGGCAATGTTTACGCCAAAGAGCCGCGGATGGAATACGCATCAGCAGATGCTGGATGGGGCTTCCATGAGCAGGCAGAAGAGCTCAATGGACGATTAGCGATGCTTGGATTCGTTGCTGCCCTAGCCACAGAACGGATGAATGGAGAAGGCTTACTACGCACCATCGGGCTTTGAAAAATTCAATTCAGATCAATCCATTGGATGAAAAACATGAAACTTTTTTCGGCAATCGCTGCTATCACCCTGATGACAACTCCAGCCCAAGCAAGAATGGGGATGAAGGCCCCAAATCTACTAACTGAAAAGCTCTATTACGCCGAAGGACGTCAACACCCTGACCATCCTCTCCATGGGTCTTTTTCCGGTCTTTGTTGTGGCACAGATAGCTGAAGCTATCAACGATCCTCAAGCCACCACTGAAAAAAGAAGGCGCTCAGGACTGAAAATGTTAATCAATGAACCAACGCCATCAAAGTAGGTTCATCTAACGAGCATGATTGACAGTATTTCCCTAAGCCTCCGCACTCAAGAAGCCAGAAAAGAGATTATTCGTTGGACTATCACGTGCTGGCTAACATCACTCTACTAAGCAAGGATTAACTCAGTAAAGTTCATCTTCTGCATTTGCAGACACTGAACAGTCACTAACGGGATACGAAACACACAAAAGGGCAAAACCTGCAGCAATCTGGTCATCGTCCAGGAAACTTTGATCACTTTGATCGATTGAGCCACTCGTTACCTTCCCAGCACAAGTTGAGCATGCGCCTGCTCGGCAGGAATATGGCATATCAATTCCATGCTCTTCAGCAGCATCAAGGATATATTGATCATCTGGGCAATTGAAAACTGTTTCAGCACCATCAACAAGGAGTGTTACCTTAAAATCGGCCACTTAAAGAATTGCAATTGAATATAGTTTTAGCAATTCCTACTTAGTAAATGCGAAAAATAAACAACTCCACACCTGAACATGGCTTTGCATCATTAGTTACATTACTACATATTGAAGCTGCTATTGAGGTAAATTTAAGGCCTACAAATAATATCTTTACAGTAAACTTCCGAAATTAAAATTAGATACAACTGTTTGCTAGCAACTAAATAGTGAAAATATTTTAATTGGGGCCATAAGGTTAATTAAATACTTAAAACGGGTTAGCCAGGCGAAACTTATCCAGCTTTAAGTTCAAACGACAGCTCAAGTAAACACCTAAAGAGCTGATCTTTACTTTCAGCCAAAAATTGTTGTTCCAGAGGATCACCTCCAGGCCAATTACGAAGCGCGTCACAAGTGGTTTTGTACGCTAAACGCAACGCCTTTTGGTTCAAGTGAACGGTGGCAACAATTTCACCAGAAGAATCTTGTGACATTGGATGACTCGTTATTTTTCTGAAATGACGCGTGCTGTGGCGGCCTTTTGCATGAAGTAAAGGTCTAAAAGTTGTCCAGCTACTTCCTTGAGCTCATTCATGTCACTGGCTTGCTGGATAGCCCCCTGAAGCTGAAGCTTTTCGAATTGAAAGTGGAGAGGCAGACTCATAGCGCAGCGGTAGCTGTAACAAATGTAAAGAACTATCAAGATTCAGTTGGTAGTCATTTCTACTCAAAGCCGATTCAGGTTCAAAGAATGCAGCGACGACGGCCCTCATTCCCTTTCTATTCCGGCGGGTAATGGATTCGGCGCTAACCAAGCTGTGCAGCCTCAACTGCCGCACGCAATACAAAAACGAGCATCACCCATTAATGAGGCATCAAAAGCCGAGTGCTACTGGGCTATGGAAGGTGAGCTGAGATGGGCGATCCAGGTTTCGAACCAGGGACATCCTGCTTGTAAGGCAGGCGCTCTACCGCTGAGCTAATCGCCCTTACACAGGGATTCTGCCTGAAGGTGCCAGGCTATGCCCTACACGGTTCTTGAACAAGCATGGCTTCCGGCCGGGAGCACGATCGAGCCACCTGTTTGCTGGCTTTGTTCTATGGGGTGATTTGGTTGCCATGGCTAGGGATCAGCGGTGCCGTCTGCAGTGGACTGGCCTTTTTGTTCGGCGGACTCTTTCTTTCACCTGATCTCGATATCAATTCCAGGCCCTATCAACGTTGGGGTGCATTGCGCTGGCTGTGGTGGCCCTACCAACGCCTGATCCGTCACCGCTCGATGTTGTCGCACAGCCCATTTCTTGGAACGGCCATTCGGATCATCTATCTCAGCTTTTTAGTGGCAGCCATTAGCTGGATAGGCAGCCGTTGGGGCACCCCCACGCCAGAGCAATGGCGGAGCTTGCTTCAACAGACCTGGGACGACTCATCCAACTCTGTTCTGATTGCACTGATTGGCCTTGAAGCGAGCGCTTGGCTGCATCTAATTCAGGACGGTGACCCCATGCCAAGACTGCCGATCAAGCTTCAGCTGCCTCGTAAGCGAAGACGCCGTCGTTGACTCACGACAACGAGGCGCCGTTTATGCAACAACTTCAGCTTGAGGGCAAGAACGGAGGTGACTACAAACGCGACCTCGGAACCGGAACGTTTAGAGCCCTGGCCTCGCAGTCGAAACCAGCACTATTCAACCGCCTCTGGTTCAGTCGAAGGCTTGCCTAGAACCGACACTTAAAGACTCCTCGACCTGCCACCATGAGCGACGCCATGCACGATCTGGTCGAGGTGGTCGCGCGATTGCGCGACCCCAACCACGGTTGCCCTTGGGACCTCAAGCAAACGCACGAGACTTTGGTGCCCTACGTCTTAGAAGAGGCTCACGAAGTCGTGGATGCGATCCGCCATGGCGATGATCGACACCTCAAAGAGGAGCTAGGCGATCTGCTCCTGCAAGTCGTGCTGCACGCCCAACTCGCTCAAGAACAACAGCGATTCGATCTCGACGCGATTGCTCGTGCAATCACTGAGAAGTTAATTCGCCGCCATCCGCATGTCTTTGGCAATGCAGAGGCCAATGACAGCGAAACCGTCTCAGCGAATTGGGACGCCATCAAAGCCGCAGAACAAGCCGAGCGGGGTGAAAGTACCTCCGAGTCAACCAGCCCGTTGAGTGATCAACTCATCAGGAAAATTCGTGGACAACCAGCTCTGGCTGGAGCCATGACCATCTCGCGCAAAGCCGCCAAAGCAGGGTTTGAGTGGGATGACATGAAGGGGGTTTGGGACAAAGTCCATGAGGAGCTTGATGAACTCAAGGGAGCGGTTTCCTCCGGTGATCCAAAGCACGCTCAGGAAGAGCTCGGCGACCTGCTGTTCACGCTTGTGAATGTGGCTCGCTGGTGTGACATTCAGCCGGAAGAAGGACTAGCAGGCACCAACCAGCGCTTTCTCGATCGCTTCTCTCGCGTGGAAGCCGCTCTAGGGGGTGACCTCCAAGAACGCAGCATCAAGGAACTGGAAACGGTTTGGCAGCAAGCAAAACTGGCAATCCGTGCCGAACAAGCCTCCAGCACCGCACCTCACAACAACCATCCCGATTCGTGAGCATGCTGCCCAGCGTTCAATCGTCCAACGACGGACGCTGTTGACGATTTTTTTTGATCTGACTGCGACGCCCCTTGGCCTCAAGGCGTCGCTTCACGGCACCTCGTCCTGGACGAGTAGCCCGGCGCTGTGGAGGCGGTGGCTTCAAGCCTTCTCGCAATAAGTCAGCCAGCCGAGCCATCGCTCGCTGGCGGTTTTGCCACTGAGAGCGCTCCTCTGCAGCCACCACACGCACGCAGCCATCTGCTAATCGCGATGCCAGGACCTCCATCAGCCGTTGTCGCCGAAACGGGCCCAGCACCGCCGAATTGGCAAGATCAAACACCAGCTCAACCCGAGAATCCGTGGTGTTAACGCCCTGTCCTCCAGGACCTGAGGCGCGGGAAAATCGCCATTGAAGCTCCCTCGAAGGGATCACCAGGCGAGCATTCACGGTGAGGTCCTGGGGCATCGATCCAGCACTCCTTCAGTGCATCCATCGCTGAGCGAGCGACTGACACCCTTGACCTTGGCATCACGCCATCCAACCGGTGCTGGTTTTAGCTGGATGGAGCGAACATCCAGCGCCCCGCCATGACCACTGCACCTGAAACCAGTGGCAACTGGATCGATGAGCACCACAACGGTGTGCGCTATGGCCTAGAGGGCCGCGTGCTGGTGGACGAAACCAGCCCGTTTCAGCGCATCACTGTGATCGATAGCCAGCGCTACGGGAAAGGACTCCTGTTAGACGGCTGCTGGATGACGGCAGAACACCAGGAACGCCACTATCACGAATCCTTAGTGCATCCTGCGCTCTGCACGGCCGAGGCCATCGAACGCGTGCTGGTGATCGGCGGCGGTGATGGCGGAACAGCCCGCGAATGCCTGCGCCACCCAGGGGTGAAGCACCTCGACCTGGTGGAGATCGACCGCCGGGTTGTGGATCTCAGCCAAGAACACCTGCCCTCGATCGGAGGCGGGTGCTGGAACGACCCCCGCTTCCACCTGAGCGTTGCTGATGGGATCGGTTGGGCCGCTGAAGCCGAAGACGCCTCTTATGACGTTGTTTTAGTGGATGGATCAGACCCCACAGGGCCCGCCGAAGGCCTGTTTAACCGAGCCTTCTTCTGCAACTGTTGCCGCATCCTCAAGCCGGGGGGGGTGTTTGCCACCCAAAGCGAATCACCCGAAGCCTTCCGCCAAGTGCACATCGACATGGTGAAGCTCATTCGCGAGCTATTTGGCCACGCTGATCCTCTCTACGGCTGGGTCCCGATGTATCCAAGTGGCTGGTGGAGCTGGACCTTTGCAGCCAAGGATGGGCCCCGCTATCTCAATGTTCAAAGCGCGCGCGCCGCAGCCGTGGCCGAAGGCTGTTCAATCTGGAGTCCCCGCTGGCAGCAAGGAGCCTTCAACACCATTCCAGCTTTCATTGAACGGGAACTAAATCCAGGACCAATCCAACAATCCAACCGATTGATCAGAGCCTGTTTGACGATGAGGGTGCCATTTTCATGGGAGCACGACGCAATCCAAGGGGATGCCGAGTGGCCTTATTTGGCGTTCCCTATGACGGCACCACCTCATTCCGCCC
>JASJLK010000083.1:0-16490 GCA_037620855.1 Synechococcus sp. ChBW.bin.23
CTAAAAGATGATTTTCTGGCAATTAATCCCTTTGGGAAACTTCCAGCAATGAAAGACAATTCCGTTCTCGATGCCAATAATCATCCGCTAATTTTATTTGAATCAGGCGCTATTTTGTTGCACTTAGCCGAGCATCACGGAGGTGAAATCCTACGACCAGGCGATCGATCTTTAATCAGCCAATGGACGCATTTTGCTAATTCAACATTAGCATTTGCAATATTTGTCCCCGATCAAAAAATCAAGATCTTGCCTCGACTTCTTGCCGAACTCAATTCAGAAATCGCAACAGGGTATTTTATCAACAATAAATGGGGCGCTGCTGATTGCGCCATCTCATCTTACTTAGCATATATCAAGTTATTCTTTCCAAACGAAGACCTAAGTGCCTATCCCGATGTGGAAAAACTGATCCAAGCCACTCGCGAAAGACCTGCCTACAAAAAAGTCATGGGACTCTCCTGATAAACACTACAATAATATATTCAAAACCACATTATAGGAATCTGGAATGATAGTAGATACCAACAATCTTTTTCATACCCTATGAATGATCTTAGAAACACATTGCTCTTGCACAACAGTGGGCATTGGCAGGGATGCTTTATCAGGCTAGATCACACTGCCAAAGAACAGGAACGCTTTTCCACGTCCCTTGAAGTGATGGAAAAAGAGGGCATCATTCAGACATGTTTGACCTACAAAGAAAGTGGTCATCAGCAGTCGATAAATTTCGGATCGTTACCTCCAACTATGCAAATCAAACAGACAGGAGACTGGTCAACAGGTCCAAACTTCATCACACCATGGAACTGGGTTGCAGAACTCTGCGTCGTAAATCAACACCAACGACGACGCATGATCGTTCGCCATGGCGTAAGCGGGCTAGATCGCGTCATTTATGTCGTAGAAGCAAAACAAGGCACAGAGCAAGCAAGCCCATTACAACCACTGCACTGCCAATCAGCATCCTTTGGATCCCTTCTAATTTGGCAACCAGAACAAGGCGTTGAGCTGTTCATTGATCCCAGAGATCGCCAACAAGGAGACATCACAGGCTGTGGCATTCGCTGGTGCGATCACCACGGAATCACACATCAAATTCTGCGTCAGTACAACGCAGAAGGTACCCTTTCCCCATTGGCAGACAATTGGGTTGATCAACCAGATTGAGCCAACAAAACAACGATCACGATTGAGCCCATTGTCCTAAGGCGCTGCCATGATCTCTGATTGAATCGATTGAGGCGTACACCATTTCATCCCAGTTCGATTCAGGCAACCCGGCGAACAGCATCAAGTTGAGTGGGTACTGATCAGAATCCGTGCAACGGCGAAAGTCGTCACGGAACAGGAAAACAGGCTTGTTGAGTGCATAAGCAGCTCCAAGCTCCACCATCACCCCTTCATCGGGAGGAGTTCCATTCACGATGGCAAAAACTCCGTCAGAAGCACGGACATCCTGCATGCATTGCTGGGCCACGCGATACGCCCATCCAGGCTGGGTGATATCTACATTCCCATTACGCTCAAATGGCTCCCAGACCGTAAGGCCTAGATGAGACAGGGCAGCAACAAACTCAGGAAGCAAAAGGCGTTTGCACTGGGCGGAGAACCCATACGGAGAAGCAAGATAAATCGTTTTTGATGTCATAAAAGAGTCTCAGGGAGTCATAGATCTTGAGGCCCGATAGCGAGCTTCGTCCTCTTCCGCAAGGTCTACATTTTCCCAAGGAAAGACCAACCATTCATCGGGTGAGATCGTTATTGCAGCATCCCACCATTCTGGAGGCACTTTGCTCATCCAAACCACAAAAGTGGCATCAACTTGTTCACGGATAAATGATAAGGTCTGGCCAGTCTCATACACATCATCTACAACGAGACAACCCTGCTTTGGCTCTGTAAGCCAAGGAAGGGCGAGCGAGTGACTCAAGGCCACTGCTAAGCAAACACCACCACGCGGAACTCCATAAATGCCTGCGAATGAATGAAAGGCATAGCTTGCAGTGATTGTCTCAACCGCCCAATTAAATTGGATCCAAGTGAGTTGCTGCATCAAATCGTAAGCCGCATAAACTTTGAGGTACTTTGGTCACAATAAGAGGTTAGTGGCATAACTGCTATGCCACCGAGAGCCTTGGCCAATATTGATTAGCACCCTCACTGATACCAACTTGAATCAAGCAGCTACCACTTAGAAACAAAGAGGCGGAAAGACAAAATCCAAGACATTAAAATCAAACTCAGCAAAAAGATAGGAAAGGGAACGATTAACCATCCATCACGGCAAGACAATGCAAAACATTTGTAGCTGACATATGAGATACAAAACAAGAAAATGACTGTTTCGTTTGCAGGTAATTCGGTTCTTCTCTAAATGGCATTGCCATCTTTTTTACAAGTTCTTGACGCTCTTCCTTCAGCGTGAGCTTGGGCAAGACAGGCATCATCTCAGTTGCTTGGATGTCTATTTTGAAGCGCACTCAAGCCAGTGTATTACAGGAAAGAGAGTGATTAATGACTAATCATGCCTGTGGTTGATGATTGAGCCGGAGCCATTCAGCTAGACCTTCGGCTTGGGTGGTGCATACGAGCCCTTGAATAAAAGGTGATCTGCAGGGCAGCGTTTCAAAACATCTTATTCACAAGAATATCAACTAAATTGGCAATTATATCTCAAGATTCGAAATGCTTTGAATCTATCAACAAGATGAATTACTATTTCTAAAGCAGCAATTCATGCTTAATTAATAGGACCTAGAGCAGAACTCCTAACTTCCCTGAATTAGCATCTGAACGATCACAATCAAAACCAATACAAAAACTCAGCAGTCATACTCCACTTCTGAACGCTGTTGATGCCTAATCGCGTCGTCATCCCTCATCTGGGATTCGTCGTAATCAAGCGTCCGAATGGGGCATGCAGACGCCTTAAAAGGATTGTGTTCGCCTTCGCGAATCAAGGTGCCAATGGGCTGTGCTGAAGCGATACTGATCTGCATCAAAGGATGCTGCAAACAAGTTATTACTAACAACTTTGAAGCGTGACGCCAGCATCTGTGCTGTCTTCCAGATCAAGGGAGCTGTAGTTCATCGTGCAGAAGACAGCACCAGCAAAGAAGGAGTCATCATCAGGTGAGTGACCATCTCATCAACCGACCGAAAAGAGCCATGTGGACATCGATCCGATGAAACGGCAAATGAGCGAGCGCTCACGGAATGCAGGCCAATCCAATGCCATGCTTGGGTCACCCATAACGCTTCATAAAGGCATCGAGGGTGTAGAACTCATGATCTGTTGAGGTTTCCTTAATCAGTTCCTCAAGAGTTTTTGCTTCCATTTCTGATTGATATTGTTCAAACGACAAATCGATCCCAGGGTCATAAGCATCTTTAAACAAATGATTGTATTCATTGCATAGCGCTTGAATAATGTCCCTTCGACTAAACTCCACTAAAGGCCCTCTATACCTTCCTCATTATTACGCATTGGCACTGTCATAGCTCGATGGGCGTTTATGTCTATCCTCACTGTGTTCGCATCAGAGCCTAAGCTTAATATCTTTGATCGCCATATATCAAAAAATATCACGCTTAAGAAGAAAAAATTTGTAAGAAATTTTAAAAACATAAGGCAATAAAATTACATTCTGAACTCCAAAAACTCCTACTCTTGTTCGCAAGCATTAAGCGCAGACCAATGAGCCTAAAACATACAAGCCTTGGTATTGACTGGACAGCCTTCACAACAGAGCTGACACTTCAAGAGTTCCTGCTGAGCATTGGATGCTGCTGCCAAGCCACGAGCCAAATAAAACGCAGAGATATCAGCTAACAAAGGAGTTCGAATTACCATCATCGATGCAAAGATCTAGAAAAAATGAGTTCTTTGACTAATATTAAGACACCATTTCAACAGTTTAGTAAACAAAATTGATCCCAATCATCAAACAGATAAATCGCAAGCTGGCCAATCAGTAAGGACAACCTGGTCAATTAAACTCAAAGGACATAACAAACAATTTTCGCAAATGCTTGCAGAAAGGGAAATCAAAACTTTCGATTTCATAATTCTATTTAGAACCGCCTGATATATCTGGAATGCTTGCCTCTATTGAGATCAAATGTCAGCTGTAAAGCTGTGAGAAATTTCGCTTCACTCAGCCATCACACTCTGAATAGAAGCCTAATCCGGAACCTTCACTCTGTTTCCGCAAGAGGGTTTGGAATGGAATCAGTGGGAGCATCGAATTTCCCCTCAAGGACATATTCCAAACGCAACTTCATGAATGTAATGAAGGTGGAGTCTGTGGAAACCACTGCTGCCGAAGGTTGTGGCACCTTCGCTTTGATCTCAGTCAATTCAGGCGCATCAAGAAAACTTGGATTGCGAACAAGCCAGAAATCAATCTCCTTGCCTTGTTCGCCGTAATGCCTGCGTCTTTCCTTGAGCACTTCTTCTAGAGGTTCTTCTTCTGTCAAGAAGCGAGCGCTGGCTGCAACAAAATGATGTGTGGTCATGAGCTACTGCTTCCGAACAAGGGGTCACGTCTGGGATTCTGAACCAGGCTCTTCATCTCTCTCACCGCTTCTTGCAAACCCACAGAGAGCGCCCGGGCCACAATGGTGTGACCAATGTTGAGCTCTTCCATTCCTGGAATTGCAGCAACGGGCTCTACATTTTGATAGGTCAAGCCGTGGCCTGCGTTGACCCGCAATCCCATCGAACGCGCTTGATCCGTTGCCTCGATGAGACGTGCCAAGGTCATTGGTTGTTCCCTCCAGCTGGCCTGCGCATAGCGTCCGGTATGGAGTTCAACCCAACGGGCCCCGCTTTGCTGACACGCTTCCAGCTGGTTTCGATCTGGATCCACGAACAAGCTCACTGGAATGTCGTTGCTCTGAAGGATATCGATCACAGAAGACAAGCTCGTGCACTGACTACGGACGTCTAAGCCTCCCTCCGTTGTGACTTCCTCTCTCCTTTCTGGCACCAAGGTGACCATGTCTGGTTGCTCTCGCAGCGCAATCTCCACCATCTCCTTGGTTGCAGCCATTTCCAAATTCAAACGAGTCCGAACCGTTTGGCGTAAAAGGGTTAAGTCGCGATCTTGGATGTGACGCCGGTCTTCCCTGAGATGAATCGTGATCCCATCAGCTCCACCCAACTCAGCCATCAAAGCCATCGGCACAGGATCAGGTTCGACCGTGCGCCTGGCTTGCCGAACATTGGCGATGTGATCGATATTGACCCCGAGACTGGCCACAACCCTGGTGCAAAGATCCAATTTTATGCGCGGGTGGTCTGCAAGCGAGACGCCGATCTAACTGCCCAAGCTTGCGCGAAATAGAGACAGGGGCCAATTAAAATTCCAACCCAGTTGGACAGCGGTATCAAGCCGTGGGTATTGCTCTCAAAACTAGAGGAGAAATCTTGGGTTCAGCGATGAACCCATTCTTGTCATCGCTTGCGATGTTGTTCACGCAAGACCTGGCATTGCCTTGGTATTTCCGAGAGCGTCATGTGCTCGGAGCTCATCATCTACCGAAGGAAGGGCCTGTGCTTCTGGCCCCTACCCATCGAGCCCGCTGGGATGCCCTGATCTTGCCAATGGCAACGGGTCGACGCATTACAGGCCGTGATTGCCGCTTCATGGTGACGCGGAGCGAAATGGAAGGTGTTCAGGGCTGGTTTCTATATCGACTCGGCTGCTTTCCAGTGGACCAAGGACGTCCAACCTTGACGTCGCTTCGTTATGCCATCGAGCTTCTAGCGGCTGGTCAGCAGGTTGTGGTGTTTCCCGAGGGGCGAATCAACCGCACCGACGAACCGATTCGGTTGCGACAGGGACTGGTTCGTCTTGCCCAGCTGTCCAAATCCAATGGAATTCCTGTCAGCGTTGTTCCCGTAGGGATCGCCTACAGCGAGGCCAGTCCCTCAGCTTCTAGTAGTGCTGCAATCTGCTTCGAAGCTCCCCTTTTAGCCGATGGTGCGGGCAGAGAAACTGCTGTTCATATGAGTCAGCTGCTAGCAGATCGGATGCATACGGCTGAACAAGCGGCCCGAGAAGCGGTAGGCCGACCGCTAAGAAGCCACTAAAATCCGCTTACTGTCCTGCTCAGTTCATGCGTTCCCGTCTCACCATCACAGCCTTAGCCCTTTTGGCTGGTTTGGCTGCTGCTCCCTTGCAGGTGTTGGCTCAGTCTTCAGATGGAACCAACTCCTCTGTGAACAAAGTTCTGGCGTCAAGTGGTGCTGGTTTCAATGTTGCTGCTGTCCGCACGCTTCTCAATCGCGGCGATGCAGCCGTGGCATCAGGAAATCTCGATCAAGCAAAGACCGATTACGACAATGCCCGGACTGCTGCAAAGCAGCTTTTGGCCTTCTATAGAGATCTCAGCGGTGCTTTCAGAGGTCTTGATGCACGAATTCCAAGGGAGATGGATTCCAAAGGCCGTGAAGCTCTCACCCTTTTGGCACAAGCCAATTTGCGTTTAGCCGCTTTGTTCAGACGGCAAAATCAGCCAGAAGTTGCGGTACCAGTTCTCGTTGAGGTCGTCCGTCTTATGACTCCGGCCAGCAGCGAAGGCCAGAAGGCCTATCAAAGTTTGATTGAGCTGGGGTTTGTCGAAACTCCGTTCGCTGGGGCGAAATCAGCGAAATAAGTTGTGATCCACAGGAGTCATTCACGACGTTGATCTGCCAGCATCAGCTCAGTTCAATCCCTCGTTGCATGGTTCAGTCAGAGGCGGTGAGTTCGGCAATTCGCCGAGCTCTTCCAGATGCTCAGGTGTCAGTGGAAGACCTCACAGGAGGTGGAGATCATCTTCAAGTGACTGTGGTGTCTGCACAATTTGAGGGTCTCACCCGAATCAAACAGCACCAATTGGTCTATGGCGCTTTGCGTGAAGATCTTGCGAGTGAGGCGATTCACGCCTTAGCGCTCACCACTTCCACGCCTGGCTAAACATTCGCTCGTTACGTCCTTATCCCTTTAAGCCATTTTTGATCCATGGATTCCCAAACGAAAGAGCGCATTCAAACGCTGATCCAGTCCAGCCCTATTTTTGTGTTCATGAAGGGCACAAAATTAATGCCTCAATGCGGCTTTTCAAACAATGTCGTCCAAATCCTCAATGCCCTCGGCATGAGTTTTGAGACCTTTGATGTATTATCTGACGCGGAAATCCGCCAAGGCATCAAGGATTACTCAGAATGGCCCACGATTCCACAGATTTATCTCAAAGGGGAATTTATGGGTGGATCCGACATCTTGATTGAGATGTACAACAATGGCGAGCTGAAGGAAAAGCTCGAGATTGAGCTAGCAAGCTAAGACTGAGCGATTCGATCTAACCCAAGAGATTTAATCCTTACCAATCTCGATGGGGATGGCTGTACAGCGTGCTGACGTCCCCATCAGGTCCGATAAAGCTTGATGGGTCCATAATCCAGCGCTCAACAAGCGACTCGAGGCGAGACATTTCGCGCGTTTCCAGTGCACTACAGCGCCTCAGCGCATGCAAATACCCATCGGCATACAGCCTCAGTTCAGACGGGCTGTGATATCTGGTGGTTAGCTCTTGACAGGCATCGCACAGCGACTGGAAGTGTCGAATGGCTTCCGGATGCTGAAGAGATGTCATCTTTAGTGTGAGCTGCAGCCTCTGCTACCAGCAAATTGTGATTTGGTACTAGCGTAAGCGCGGTTTTACCTGCTGTGTGACCTCCTCATCCCGGGACCTTCTGGACAACAGTCCTGACTTGGTCTCCACCTCACAATTTGTGCCGTCTGCAGGTCAGCCTCGAGAACCGTTCAGGGTTCTAGTGGTTGAGCCCCATCCCACGCTGCGAACTGTTCTGGTTCAACGTCTGCGTCAGGACGGTCACCTGACTGCAGCGGTTTCATCCCCTGCTGAAGCTCAGGAGCTTTGTCAGGACCAATCTCCTGATTTGTTGGTTTGTGCTGAGCTCCTCGAGCAAAGTTCCGCTTTGCGCTTGGCCCAGCAATTGCGCGCGCCAGTCATAGTTTTAACCGCTCGTACCGGTGCTGAGCCGGTCGTAGGACTTCTTGATGACGGCGCTGACGATGTGCTCCGCAAGCCCTTTGGGCTTGAGGAGCTCGCTGCTCGCTGTCGCACATTGCTTAAACGAGGCCATAGCGGTCTCCAGGAGCGCGTCAGTGTGGGTCCCTTAGAAGTTCATCTCCTGCTTCGACAGGTCACCCTGCGCGAGAAGCCTGTTGAGCTCAGCCCTAGGGAATTCGCCTTGCTCTGTGCTCTGTTAATGCCTCCGGGAATGGTGCGGAGTCGTCAGGAATTGCTGCGTATGGCGTGGCCTCCCTTCAGTGGAGGTCCCAGATCCGTTGACACCCAGGTGCTCACACTCCGACGCAAGCTTGAGCAAGCAGGGTTGGGAGATGGGGGAGGTATCACAACCGTTCGCCAGCAGGGCTACCGATTCAGCCTTGAAAACATCAGGGACTAACTAGCAGTGGTGTGATGGCATTTTTTAAACGCAATAGGGACGATTAGTTAGGAAGATCAACCAATCAAATTGCCCCAGCTGAATGCATTGAGATGCTGCGATCTAAACTAAAGTTGGGCTCTGGGTAAGCGAAGAGACACATGTAATGGCAGGACGAACCTCAGAGATTGGAAATTCAGGACTCGGGCCTTACCTGCTAAGAGGAGCAATATGCTGAATATGGCATTTCTCAAGGCTGTCTTATGTTATCAATGCCGCTAAACAAAACTGGATCCAAAGATTCGCTCAAATACAACATTTAAAGCCTATTAAAAGTCTTTTTTGAAATTCAACGCTGCAAAACCAATAAGTCATAAGTGGAGAATTGTAGTTCTCTAGATCATTCGAATCATGAGGGAATGATGATCAAACCCTGTTGCACAGCAAACGCTACGGAGCCCTCTCCAACAAGCATCAAAGCAGCCAACACAGCCAGCAGTTGATAGGTCCAAGGGGGTGTCAATCTCCCAACACCCGTGGTTCGCAATGAGCTTTGGGATTGAATCAAGTCGAGAAAACGATCAAAATGTTCAAGTCGCTGTGGAAGCAGACATTGGCTCTGATCGTGGGTTGTGATGTAAAACACCTTCCCTCCTTGACTCGTCCCGACAGGAACGAGCGCTTTCATTTCAGTCCAGTTCAGGCTCCAGCCACGTCGCAGCAACCAGCTGCACCAGGAAGGGTGACCGACAGTGATACCAGAGTTTGTAACGGTGACTTGTTCGCTGAGCATCGCCAACACAACGAGCAAGCCCAAGGGAACAGCTGCAAGCATCCACAACCGCAGGGATTCAGGAGCCAGGGCCGGTAATGGAAGCACCAAAGCTAAGTAAACGGTGATCAACGTCCCGCGAATCAACCGGGAGAGCTGAAAACAATGGTTGCTGTCCTTCATCGATCCTCCCGAGAGCCAGGTAAGGGCTCGATGACGTCATTGGGGCGATACATCCCACCAAACACCTCCGCCTCTCGACCTTTCCAGAATTCACTTAAGCGCATGAGATCGGAGTGTGCCTCTTTGATGCTGCACATGTAATCGTCTTCGCTCATGCTGCCGCGAGCTTCCTTGAGCATGGCCAATCGCAATATCTGCAGCATCCAAGGCTTACTCAAGTCCCCCCGGCTCTCGAGATAGCGAGCCAATTCAACGGCGCTAGGAGGCGGAGTCTCCACGATCGACGTTGCTATAGATCACAAACCCTAAGCACATGAAACCATCTTTAGTGATCGACCGATCGTGCTGCTGTCGATTCAAGCGGGAAGAGACCAAGGGTTCAGGCCAAGATCCGCACCTATTCGGTGGCTGCAGGCATAACCACTAAAGGCCACAGCATTTAGCCCTTGGCCGGGGAAACAAGAATCACCAACGCAATACAGATTCTTCAGACCTGTGCGATTAAACGGCATCGGCAACAAGCCAGGGAGTCGGTTCGCCGGTACCGGTCCGTAGCTCCCCCCCATGCGGCCAAGAAAGCGCCGATGCGTACGGGGTGTCCCAATTTCCTTAAACTCAATGGCGCTACTCAAGCCAGGAAGGAGAGTTTCTAGACGATCGATCAAGCGGTCGGCATCCTGCTGTTTCTTCTCTGCATAAGCTGATGGAGAGAGACCTTTCCAGTAGCGCATATCGCTCTGCGTAAAGGTATGCAAGATGTGGCGTCCAGCTGGAGCCAGAGAAGGGTCAAGAAGAGATGGCATCGACACAAACACCACGCCTTGCTCTGCTTCCATCTCAGCCCAGTCTTCAAGCAAAAGGTGATGGCAATGAAAACCATTGGGAACCACCGAGGCATCAACGCCTAGATGAAGGGACAAGAAAGATGACGAGGGCTGGTAGCGCCTGCGCCAAGTGGTTTCAGCGGCTGGCGTGTGCTCAGGTCCAACCAGAGTTGACTCTGCTGACCCTTCTCCGGAGAAGGTGTCCCAGCGAGTGGCGTTGCTCACAATTCGCTTGGCTCGAAGCTCCTCACCATCAGCAAGCCGAACGCCAACAGCCTGGCCTTGTTCAATCAACACGTTGGTGACGCGATGTTTGTAGCGAATTTCGCCGCCATTGGCTTGCAAACCAGCCACGAGTTTTTCGGCGATCACTCCCACCCCACCTTTCGGATAGTTGATGCCACCGGCATGCCGATCGGAAAACACCATGCCGGCGTTGATCATGGGTGTGCGATCTGCTGGCATCACTGACCAGCAGAAACATTCCATGTCGATCAGACGTAAAAGGTCCTCATCTTTAATGTGCTTTTTAGCCACATCTCCAACATTGAAAGGCAGCCACCGAGCCAGTCCAAGGCAGGCAAGTGGAGCCTTAAAAAATACTTTTGCGAGATATGCCGGATCCTCCAAAGAGAGCAAAGGCATCGCATCTAAACAACGAAACACCTGCCAGCAGGTCTCGTAAAAAGCGCTAATCCCCTTGGATTCATGGGGAAAGCGAGCACTCATTCGCGTAATGAAGTCGTCATAGTCCCTGTCCACAGCCATCGTCAGGCCGTCTGGAAGGTGATATTCAAGCTGCACAGCATCAGGAACTGTCGCGCAGTGTTGGCCCACATCGGCAAGGGCTCTAGTGAGCAGATTGGTGTGCCCCTTATCTCCAAATCCAAAAATCATCGAAGCACCAACATCGAAGGTGTATCCCTCTCTGCGAAAGCTCCCTCCAGATCCCCCAGGAATCAGATAGCGCTCGAGGACCAAGGTCTTCGCTCCCTTCGCAGCCAGTTGTGATGCTGTGACCAGGCCACCGATCCCGGATCCGATCACGATTACATCCCAGTCAGGCATCGGAACGATGATTCACGCTTCGATCCAGACCCTAGGAGGCTCCGGTCGAGGAAAAGGGAGGAGATGCAGTCAAAATCACTTTTGATCGCACTGGCATGGCTAAGAGCTCACGACGACCCGTCCAGTAAGTCTTCTAGAGCGAGTCGAGTGCTGCGAAAGATCTCCGTTTCTGTCGATGCGCCTGCAGCCTGTCCAAACGTATTCAAGAAGGTTTGCACAGGGTCTTTCAGGATGACCATGCTGACGACCAACACCAAAAGTGAATCGGTGATCGGACTGAGGGCTGACAAAGGGGTTCCCTTCAGGAGCGGAAGAACACAAACAACGCTTCTTGACCGTCGTAGCCGTAGGGATAGGCAGGGTCGGGAGGACGCACCAGATTGCGACTGATCCTCGAAGCGACGAGACCTGAACCCACCATCACCGCGGAATAAAGAGCATCGAGGAAAGAGGACATTCGACCCTGAAAACACATGAACACAAATGCCAGCAACCGCCGTTCAATTTGTTGTGCCTTAAGCGGTGCAAGCGACATGGGCGACCTGGCTCTCTTCGATGGTTCGCTGAAGATCCGCCAAGGCTCTGTCGCGATAGGCGCCGTAACGGGCGCGCTTATCTCTAATGCGCTCCTGAAGCTCAGGAATTAAGCCGAAATTGGGAGGCATCGGTTGGAATTTGCCCGATGGGGCCTCACTGATGAAATGGGTGAGTGCTCCGATCATCGTGGTGTGCGGCAACTGAATCGGGTCTTGACCCTGAACCAACCGTGCTGCATTTGTGCCAGCCAACCAGCCTCCTGCAACAGCGGCTGCATATCCCTCAGTGCCTGTGATTTGGCCAGCGGCGAGCAGATGAAGGCGGCGGCGGAACTGGAGAGTTGGCTCCAAAAGTTCTGGTGCCTCCAAAAAGGTGTTGCGATGCATCACACCTAAACGAGCGAAATCGGCCTGCTCTAAGCCTGGGATCAAACGCAGCACCCGCTTCTGGTCCCCCCACTTGAGATTGGTCTGGAAACCCACGAGATTCCAGAGTCGGCCGTCTTTATCTTCCTTTCGCAATTGCACAACGGCGTAGGCCCGTTTTGCGCGGCGCACATCACGGTCAATCACATCTCCCCAACGCGGATCCCATAAACCGATGGGCTTAAGAGGTCCATAACGCATCGTGTCCTCTCCACGTCGGGCCAACTCTTCAATAGGCAAGCAGCCTTCAAAGAACGTGGCGCTGTTCTGGTCAAAGTCCTTCAATTCGGCTTGTTCGGCCTCCAGCAGGGCCGTGCGAAACACCAGAAACTGGTCCCGATTCATTGGGCAATTGATGTAGTCGGCATCGCCCTTGTCGTAGCGACTGGCCCGAAAAGCCTTGGTCATATCGATACTTTCACACTCAACGATCGGGCTCGCCGCGTCGAAGAAATGGCAATCGTCTCTACCGGTAAAAGTACGTAGGTCATCGGCCAACGCTTCACTGGTCAAAGGTCCTGTGGCCAGCAAAGTGATCTGATCAGGATCAGGCAGCTTTAGCTGCTCTTCTCGACGAATCGTCACCAAGGGGTGATCGTCCAAAAGGGATGTAAGAGCTGCGCTGTAACGGCCACGATCAACAGCAAGAGCTCCCCCGGCTGGAACAGAGGATGATCAGCCGTTTGGATCACAAGTGATCCAAGACGCCTTAACTCTTCCTGCAACAAGCCAGCTGCACGGTCGCTGCTGAGGGCTCCGAAGCTGTTGCTTCAAACAAGTTCGGCGAACTCAGAGCTGTGATGAGCAAGCGATCGCTTGATAGAGCGCATTTCCCAGAGCGTGATGGGAACGCCAGCATTAGCGACCTGCCAGGAAGCTTCTGTAGCGGCAAGTCCGGCACCAATCACAACAACCGAAGACTGTTCGCTCAAGGACGACGGAATTGAGAACTCAGCTCAACCCTGTCGATCACCATCAAGCACGGCTTCGTTTGATCATCAGCTGAAGCTGCCCAACAGCAGCACGACCAACGTTGAACCCAGCCCAGGCAAGTGCCAGAAGGATCGGAGAAGCCACGAGCACGAGCCGAAGGTCCATGAGTTCAATCACAAAATCCTTTTGAGCTTAAGGACAGTCGGGAGAAGCCGGGATCAACAGTGGGCAGTCCGTTTGGTTTTGCAGCAATTGAGACCACTGCCGAGCCAGCTCGGCGTAGTGATCTGCGTGATGCCACTGATCCTTGATTTCTTCCTGACTCAGCTCACGTTTCACCTTGGCAGGCACACCCGCCACAAGCGTTTGGGCTGGGACATCCTTCGTGACCACAGACCCAGCGGCAACGAGAGCCCCTCTCCCAACTGTGACGCCATTGAGCACAACGGCACCGATGCCAATCAGACAACCAGCCTCAAGCAAAGCGCCATGAACTACAGCGCGATGTCCAATCGTTACGTGTTCACCAATGTGAACGGGAAAACCTGGATCGCCGTGCAAAACAACTCCTTCCTGAACGTTGCTGCAAGCACCGATATAAATGGGTGCCATATCGCCACGAGCAACGGCAGTTGGCCAAATGCTGGCTCCTGAGCTCACAGTCACATCGGCCATCAGCACAGCTCCAGGTGCAATAAAGGCATCCGAAGCAATGCAGGGATGGGGCCAAAGGTTGTTCATTCCTAACTCGATGATCAGTACAGGGAGGAAATATCTTGCGGGAGGATCGTTGAGTGATAACCTCCATGAGTGCCTAATTGGCATGCCCATGCGGCGGGTCGCTAGCTCAGCGGTAGAGCACTCGGCTTTTAACCGATTGGTCCTGAGTTCGAATCTCAGGCGACCCATTTGTTCAAAGCTACACCTCTTTCCATTCTTTCTTAATGGTTTCAGGCAAAGGCACCTTGGATCGGGAAAATTATGAAATGCGTCGCGATAGTTGATGATGATCCACGATTACGAGAATTAATCCGTGATGAATTAATTGACGAGGGAGTGGAGCCTGTTGTTTGTTCAGACGGCGAAACTTTGCTGGAGCTGTTAGATCAACGCAAAGTAGATTTAATTTTGTTGGATTTAATGATGCCAAAGATGGATGGCATGACTTGCCTAAAACGGCTGAGTGAACGTTCCAATCTTGTTCCAGTCTTGGTCGTTACTGCCTTCAATGAAGACCATAAACGGAGCGAAGCAAAGGCTCTCGGTGCTAGCGACTTTATTCTCAAACCTGACTTATTCGATCTCCTACCTGAATTACTTGAGCGTTATCTGTAAGCAGAATTCGTAATTCCAGTGGATGACTTTGGGGATGGAAATCGTAATGTCACGACAAGACCCTGATGATCTGAGCCAGTGAGTGATTGAGGAGATGAGCAACACGCTGAGCCTCCCATTCCTTCCATCAGGCTTTTCACCAAAGGGAGCCCAAGTCCTCCTCCATCAGCCATATCGGCATTTCGGTGTTCTTCAATACGGGTAAATCGGTCAAACACTGCAACACATTGCTCATCATTGTGAATACCAGGACCATCGTCAATGAATTGCAGCTCTACATGGGATTCTGCTCGAATCAGTCGGATCTGAATTAACAGCTTGGAACGACAAAAACGACGACTATTGTCAAGAAGATTATCAAGGATCAAATGAAAAGCCTCCTGATCAATTTGAACTTGATAGTCATCAGCTTCATTGGCAACATCTACTTGAAGACAGTCTCTCGAATCAGAATTGAGATTGGTAGTCCATTGATCAATAAAAGTTCTCATATCATCGATTTGCAACCTCCAACGGCGGTAATCAGCATCTAATTCAGAAAGCAATAAAAGATTATCAACAAGATTTGCCATCCTTTGGGTTTCCGCAGTTGCATCAGAAAGGGATAGGAGAATATTATCAGAGAACTGTTCTTTACGCTTAAGTCTATGCAGATTTCCAGTAATAATTGCTAGTGGTGTTCTTAATTCATGAGCAAGATTATCAATAAATTGGCGTTGCCTTGCCAAGGCTTTCTCCAATGGATCAAGATCACGAAATATCAGCAAAACAAAGCTCTGATTCATCTGAATAATCAGACGCCAACTCACCGATCGCTTAATCAATTGCGTGTTTTCAGGAGCCGATAGAGCTTGGATGAGATAGGAATTACGACCTTCAGCACATAGGGCTTTTTGTAGAGGGTGACTGGGCTCTTCATCCCCCAAGGGGCTCCGATCGAGATGATGAAACTGCAGCAAAGTTGAAAGAGGCCTGCCAACCATCTGCAATGTGATTCCTCCTCCCCAAAGATCTGCGGCTTGCTGGTTTGCCCAACACACTGCAGAAGATTCGTCAACGATCAACATCGCTTCACCAGTCGAATCGAATGCAACTCGCAGCAATCCGAGCGACTGACTCATCTGCTGTATAAGCGATCTGGACTCTGCTGACCCTGAAAAGCTGTCTTCAGCAAGCATGGGGGCCCTCCAAGGGCCTCAGCGTTGCCGCAAAGCTCCATCCACCAGCATCGCTACGTTCAGCAACGATGAAATGTTCACTTCGAATCTCAGCTCCGTCACTACAAATCGTCGCCAATTCGAGGGGGTGGTTCACAAGCTTTGAGGTCTCTGTAAGTTTGAAGCGAGAGAAGCCTGCGTGATGGAGATCGCGGAACGATGCAGGCAGGATCATCCCAATGGTTTGTCCCACTAAGCGGTCGTCCCAGCCATAAATCAGGCGAAAGCGGTCATTGAACTCAACTACCTGGCCCTGGGCATCCGTTCGAACAAAAGGGAGATTGTGTTGCTGCCTTAACGCATCAACCGCGCCAGGAGTCCAGGGATTTGACATGCCCGGAAAAGCATTTTTGTCAGCTTAGACACGCATCAATGGGATCACGAGAACTCATTCCTTTAAGGTGGAAGAGCTTCGGGGTGTAGCGCAGTTTGGTAGCGCGCCTGCTTTGGGAGCAGGATGTCGCAGGTTCGAATCCTGTCACCCCGATTCCAAAATAAATCAGTCCAGCACTGACATCTCAGCCGCCTCCAAAGGGTGGCTTTTTTATTGCATTGCGAGGAGTGTGCGAAAGCGGTGCGAAAAGCTCCCTAGTCAGAGCCTGCCTTTCGCACGACTTTCCGAGCATCACGCCCTACCTGCCATCACCCAAGCCATAATCTTTTCATCGTTGATACGGGCTGATCACTGCATTGCTTCACAGCAGTGGCAGATGATTGTCCGGCTCC
>JASJLK010000084.1:0-11045 GCA_037620855.1 Synechococcus sp. ChBW.bin.23
CATCAGTTCACAAGGTGATGTTGAAGGGCATAACGGACGAGCTCCGTGCGACTGGAGGTTTCGGTTTTGATGAAGAGCCGGCTCACGTACTTCTCCACATTGCGAATCGAGGTCTCGAGCTGCCGCGCGATTTCCTTATTCATCAGACCCTCTGCCACAAGCTGCAACACACTTGCCTCCCGTGGCGTGAAATTGTGTTGGACCGGGTCCTGATTGGGTAGGGCATCTGCCTGGGCGAGAAGCGAGCGGATCTCTGTGATCTGCTTGGCCATCTGCCCCATGTCGGTGTCAGCGAAGCGAGCTGCCTCCTGCAATAAGCGCTGCTGCCGCTGGGCAACATTTCGGACCCTCGCGACGAGTTCATCAGGGTCAAATGGTTTGGGAATGTAGTCATCCACGCCTGCGAGATAGCCCTGAGTGCGATCCGCCGTCATTCCTTTGGCGGTCAGAAAAATCACTGGTGTTCCTCCCAAACGCTCGTCTTCGCGAAGCTTGCGAAGCAAGCCATAGCCATCGAGGCGAGGCATCATCACGTCGCTAATGACGACATCGGGCAGCATTTGCTGGGCTTTGGTGAAGCCTTCTTCCCCGTCCTCAGCCGTCGTTACATCAAACCCTTCATCCTCTAAGTAGGCCTGAACGGCAGTGCGCAATCCAGGCTCGTCATCGACGAGCAGTAGCCGTGGGGTCACAACCTCGCTGGGGGTCTCCGTCATGGACCTGACGCATCTGCATGGAATCTAGATGCGCTATTGCCTTGGCAACCGCAACATCTCTTGGGATTCGTTCTGCAGGGTGGAGAAGCCCAACGCCTTGGCCTTCTCTGTCAACGCAGAAGGATCTGCACCAGCATGCTCCGGCTCACAGGCAGCCCACCAAACCAGATGATGCTCCCGATTCGCCGAGGTAATCAAACCGCCAGGGTTGAGTCGATTGAGGTAGATCGCGGTCTTGTCGCGTGTAACACGCATGGGCTCAGTACGACTGCAGCTCACCGATTCCGTTGGAATGATCAGATTCTCAGGCGATTCCCGCCAAAGCTTGTATCGCCTTAATTCAGTATCAGCCGAATCCACCCGGACGGCAAAAATTCCCAGAAGGGAAGTGCCACCAAGCTCACGCGTCTCGAGCACGACCAAGTCGGCAGGCCTCGACGCCCGCATCTTTTCAAGGACCTTCTCACGCAGAGATGGCTCTGCCAAGCCTGGCTGCACGACACTGATCGCGAGCAGACTCAAGCTGGTTATCCAATAAGCCGCACGCATCAGATAGGACGACAGACTCCCACCATGCTGCCAAGCCCCGAAGCCGTCTTGACTCAATCGGCACCTATTTCCCTAGACCATCAAGCCACAACGCCGTGTCACCAGGATGTGGTGACGGCCATGGAGCCCTGGTGGAGTGAACAGTGGGGAAATCCTTCTAGCCGGCAACATCGACTCGGACTGACGGCCGCCGCCGCCGTTCAGATAGCCCGAGAACAATTAAGCGATTGCCTGAACTGCTCAGCTGAACAGCTGATCTTCACCAGCGGGGCCACAGAAGCCAACAACATTGCCCTGCTCGGACATGCACGCGCCATCGCTCGCGAGAGGGGAAAACCAGGGCATCTGATCAGCATGGTGAGTGAACATCATGCTGTTCTCGACCCCCTGCGGCAGCTTCAGCGCGAAGGGTTTCGCATCACCCTTCTTTCGCCAGAGCCAGATGGTCTCCTTGACCCGAAAAAGCTTGAGGCCGCCATCACTGAAGACACCCAATTGGTGAGTGTGATGCTGGCCAATAACGAAATCGGCGTCATTCAGCCACTCTCTGAACTCGCAGCCCTATGCAGAGATCGGGGTGTGACGCTGCATAGCGATGCCGCTCAAGCCTTTGGTCACATTCCCTTGGACAGCAAAAGTCTTGGCGCAGATTTTCTCAGCCTGAGCGCCCACAAACTGAACGGACCGAAGGGGATCGGCGCTCTGATTTGCAACCCAGACCTACCGATCGAGCCACTGCAATGGGGAGGGGGGCAAGAACGGGGGTTGAGACCTGGAACCTTGCCGGTGCCGCTGATCATCGGATTTGCTAAAGCAGCAGAGTTGGCACGAAGCGATCTCGCTAGCCGCAGTCAACGCCTCGAACGTTTGCGCAATCGGCTTTGGGAGGGCTTGAAGCGGAGCCAGCCAACGGTGCTTCTCAACGGAGATGCCACGGCTCGACTACCGCACAATCTCAACATCACGATTTCAGGCGTCTCCGGAAGTAAATTGCATCGAGCACTGCGGTCCAGCGTGGCCTGTAGCAGTGGCTCGGCCTGCAGTCGCGGTGAACCGTCCCATGTGCTGATGGCCTTAGGACGAAGCCGCCAAGAGGCTGAAGCCTCCCTGCGACTCAGCCTGGGGCGCAGCAGCACGGTGCACGACATCGACCAAGCCATTCAGGCCATTAACAACGTCATCCACCAATTGCGTCACAAACCATGAAATAAATAGTGCGTGTCGCTACTTTCCGGCCAAGCCTTTCAATCAACATCTGGCAATGAGCGACACCACGGAGAGCAGCAGGCTCCACGTCCTGCAAGCGATTGAAGATGGCTGGTCAGGCTTCACCAAAGCCCCATTGCCCTTTGTGCTTTTCACCCTGCTATCGGGGGCGTTAGGGCTGATCTTTCAAGTGATGAGCCATGCAGCCACAATCAGATCATCTGCAGGGTCAGGCTTCGATCCAGGCACCGTCCTGCTGCTGATTGTCTCCGTGATTGGCAGCACCATAATCAGCTTATGGGCGGTCACAGGGCTGATTCGAGGAGCATGGAAGGCCCTTAGCGGCCAAAAACCCTCCTTTGGAGACCTCACCCACTGGGATGGCCAAGCGGCAGGTCGCCTGTTCATCAACCAGTTGGTGCTGGCCGTTGTACTTGCGATAATTTTGTTCATCGCCGTTGCTATCGGCACGGGCCTGTTTCAGATCAATCAGGCCTTAGCCGTGATTCCTGGCCTCGTGGCTGGCGTCGTGTTCCTGTATTTAGGAGTGAACCAAAAGTTCCTTCCCTTCATCGCGATCATGGGAGAGGGAAATCCCCTTCAAAAAATCCAGCGCGGCAGAGCCGTCGTGGATCCCAGCTGGGGGTGGATGCTCTTGCTCCTGATCGTGGAAGTGGTGATCCTGGGCATTGGACTTCTACTCAACGGAGTGGGCCTCCTGGTTGCTAGCCCCTTGGTGATCTGCATCTCAACAGCGGCCTACCGCCAACTGTTTGGCACAGAAGACAAAACCGGTTTCCTCAGCGAGAACTGAGTCCGATAAAAGCCGCCACACCGAGCAGCGCCAAGACCAGTTGAGCCAGACGACTCACCAGAAGTCCGGCCACAACAGCCAATCCCACCACGGATCCCTGGCGCAGCGCCTCCAGCCACCCCAAACCATTGGGTGGCTTTTTTTTGACCCAGGTCTCCACCACCAGGGCTCCAAGCCAGGGGCCGAACAAAGCCCCAAGCAATGGACCTCCAAAAGGGAGGGCCGGAAGAAGGCCGAACACCCCCAAGAGCAGACCCACCCCGGCTCCTGCTGCTGACCAACGGCTTGCCTTAAGGCGCATCGAGGCCAAGCCCAACGCCACCAGATCGGCAACCAGGCCCAGACCAAATAACACTAAAGCGACAACGAGCTCAGTCCAGGCCTGTTGCAATCCGACAGCAGCGATCCAAATCAATCCACCTACAGGAAGCCAGATCAAGCCTGGGAGCAGGGGCAAGAGCGTGCCTGGGATCGCCAGCAGCTGCACCAACAGCGCCATCCACCAGAACAAGTCTGGAGACCAAGGGATGCTCATCCCTCAGACCGAACGGTGTCGGGCCTTCGCCTGGCAATTCTTAGTTTTGCGCTGCGACTGCGCGGGTTGTCTGCCTGCTCCTGTTCTGACGCCATCAACGGTTTGCGCGTGACTCGTTCCAGCCGCTCGTCCTGAAGGAATGCTGTTTTTACTCGGCGGTCCTCCAACGAATGAAAACTGATGATCACGAGGAGACCGTCAGGCTTCAACCAACCGGGCGCAATCTGCAGCAATCGGTCCAGCACTGTCAGTTCATCGTTCACGGCAATCCGCAGTGCCTGAAAGGTGCGCGTGGCGGGATGAATCCTTCCCCGCCTGGCTTTCGGGGGGTAACAACCAGCCACGGCATAGGCCAACGCAGCCGTGCCTGCATAGGCGCCTTCAGCCTCCAGATCCGCCTTGATCCGTCTAGCAATCCTGCGAGATAAGCGTTCCTCGCCAAAGGCATAAATCAAGTCAGCCAGGGCATTCACCTCCAGCCTCTCGATCAGCTCCGCTGCCGTTTCACATCCAGCCTCTGGGTTCATGCGCATGTCCAAAGGACCATCCAGACGAAAGCTGAATCCTCTGGAGGCCACATCCAATTGGGGACTGCTCACCCCAAGGTCTGCCAGCACCAGCGACACCTGTTCCTGTGGTTCAAACGCAGCAAAGTTGACCGGCAAGATATGGACGCGTTCATGGAAGGGCTCCAGCCTTGAAGCAGCAGCAGCCCTGGCCGTGGGGTCCTGATCCAAGCCAAGCAAACGCAAGCCAGGACAGCGTTCCAAGATGAGCTTGCTATGGCCACCACCGCCAAGAGTGGCGTCAATCACAGCTGTGTTCTGCCAAAGAGATGGGGGCTGCTCAGACAAAACCTGCATCAGCGTTTCAGCCAATACGGGCACGTGGCTAAACGCCACACCAGAAGACAGCGAGTGATCGGGCATCGGTCCTTCCTAAGATCCTGACAACGCAATGAACCTCGGCTCACCATGACGCAGCTGGAAACGCGCACCGAGCCGATGGTGGTCAACTTCGGCCCCCATCACCCCTCTATGCATGGGGTGCTGAGGCTCGTCGTAACCCTGGACGGTGAAGATGTTGTGGATTGCGAGCCGGTGATCGGCTACCTCCACCGCGGCATGGAGAAGATCGCCGAGAACCGCACCAACGTGATGTACGTGCCCTACGTGAGCCGTATGGACTACGCCGCGGGCATGTTTTACGAAGCCATCGTGGTGAACGCTCCAGAGCGCCTCGCCAATATCCCGGTGCCCAAGAGGGCTAGCTACATCAGGGTTTTGATGTTGGAGCTCAACCGGATCGCCAACCACCTGCTCTGGCTTGGCCCCTTCCTTGCTGATGTTGGTGCTCAGACACCCTTCTTTTACATCTTCCGTGAACGGGAGATGATCTACGACCTCTGGGAGGCGGCCACGGGGCAACGACTGATTAATAACAACTATTTCCGCATCGGTGGTGTTGCAGCCGATTTGCCCTGGGGCTGGTTGGAAAAATGTCGGGATTTTTGCGACTGGTTTGGTCCAAAAATCGACGAGTACGAAAAACTCATTACCAACAACCCAATTTTCCGTCGCCGCATCGAAGGCCTCGGAATAATCGGCAGAGAAGAGGCGATCAATTGGAGCTTGTCAGGTCCAATGCTGCGGGCCTCCGGTGTGCCTTGGGATCTCCGCAAGGTGGATCACTACGAGTGTTACGACGATTTCGATTGGGATGTGGTCTGCGAGAAGGAGGGTGACTGCTTTGCTCGCTATCGCGTGCGCATTGAAGAAATGCGTCAATCGCTGAAAATCCTGCGCCAAGCCTGCGACATGATCCCTGGCGGCCCCACAGAGAATCTCGAAGCCCACCGGATGGCAGAAGGGAAAGACAGCCCCTTTGCCGAATTCGACTACCAGTACGTGGCCAAAAAAGTGGCACCTACGTTCAAGATCCCGAATGGCGAGCTGTACACCCGCCTGGAATCAGGCAAAGGCGAAATCGGAGTTTTCATCCAGGGTAAAAACGATGTGACCCCCTGGCGCTTCAAGATCAGGGCCGCAGACAGCAACAACCTCCAGATCCTTCCTCACATCCTCAAGGGTCACAAAGTTGCCGACATCATGGCGATCTTGGGCTCGATCGACGTGATCATGGGATCCGTTGATCGCTGAGCGCTCTGAACGCCGTTCTACGCCAATTTCGCCAGTCAGGGTTCCTCATCCCAAGCGCCCTGACCAGTGTCCTTTGGTTTAACGGGCACTACCCACAAGTGCCTGGCTGGGGCTGCCCTTTTCGTGCTCTACCAGGGATTCCCGGCCCGGGCTGTTATCTGACGAGGGCCACCTCAGCCGCCTTCACCGGCGATTTGCATCGTGCCTTGGAGTTCCATCTGTTTGGACCGATGGTGGCGGCAGCACTGCTTTGCTGGAGCTTCATGGACTGGCGTATGCGCCGGCTCGTCCCGATGCGTTTCGCTCTTGCACCGCTGAGCATCGTCGCCTCAGCCTTTTCTCTGTATTGGCTGCTTCGGCTGGTGCTCAGCTATGGCTTCGGAGTCGTTGATTCGCCAAGCTTTCCAACAACAGGCTGAGCCCATCCACTGTGCTTCTCCATCACCTTGCCCATCACCGTGCCATCCTCCGACCACTGGCTTCGACTCCAACGCAATGTGCGTTTTGGCGAGACTGATGCCGCCGGCGTGATGCATTTTTATCAGCTGCTTCGCTGGTGCCACGAAGCCTGGGAAGAGAGCTTGGCGCGCTATGGCATCGCCGCAGGCGCCATCTTTCCTGGCTGTCGAGATAGCAGTCAGGTTCCAACCGTCGCCCTGCCAGTGGTGCATAGCGAAGCCGACTTTCAACGGCCAGTGCATGGCGGCGATGAGCTGCGGATCCTTCTCGAACCTCAACGGCTCAACCCGGGCTGCTTCGAGGTGAAGTACCGCTTTCAGATCGAGGATATGGATGTTGCTCGTGGTCTGATTCGACACCTAGCCATCGAGACTGAAAGTCGCAAGCGTTGCCCACTACCAGAACCCATCGATCTCTGGCTGGAGGCTTCAACCGTGGGAAAACTCGAACCGATCTAACGGCAGCGTCGTTACGAAGACGCCGCAGTGATCGTCCACACCAATCCAGCAACCTGGAGCGGCAGCATGCAAGCCGCAATCACCAAAGGGTGAAAGCCGTCAGGCGCGTGAGTGGATAAGGCTGTTCCACTGGCACAGGCTGCGATCGCAAGCAGCAAGGTGGTCGCGGATGGCCACACACGAAGCATCGCCATCAGAACCACTCCTTTTGTTGATCGAGATACATCTCACGGAATTCATCGGTGGATTTCGTGAGGTAGATGATGCCTTCAATCGACGACCTCGAGTTGCTCCATCCCCTCGATCGACCCCGCCGACGGGCGTGCCATCGTCGAGGTCTGGCGAGAGTGAAGTCAAGAAACGCCGCCCGCAGAGAAGCGGCTGGGCGGCCCAGATGAAGGCCCAAACCGGGTAAACGTCGCCGAGCGCAGCGAATTCTGGGCGGCGCCGAGGTCCCCGTGCGTCAGCCGCTCAAAATCGGCTCGACTCAGGCGGCAAACTCTTCAAAAGGATCCTTGATGCCCTTTACCGTCTGGCGTATGCCCGGAGCTCGGCTTAGGGGCGGAACGAGAAGGCAAGATCGATGGATTCGATGGAGCACGACGGGAGGGTAGAAGACATCAAAGCCCTGAGAGTGGCCCACGGGAGCGGAGCCGAACAGCTGGATTTTCAGCATCACATCACCCGGATAATCGAGCGCCGCAAATAGCGTCTCATCGAGCCGGCACCATGGTTCGTGAAGGACTGCGCCCATCGATCACTTTCTTTACGCAGGACCCACCATGAAACCCATCGTCTTTTTACACGGATTCGCGTGCGACACCGATCACTTTGACGGGCTTCGCGGGGCCTTCCCCGAGCGTCGAACCTTGGCACTTCCCTGGACGGAGTACGTCGATGATGCGCTTCCCCCGGCGGATGCCGTGCACGCCTTGATCGATCGATTGGCGAACCATCTTCACGAGCAGCGCTTTGCCGACGCAGTCCTGGTGGGACACAGCCTCGGGGGAGCACTCGCGCTGCTGTTGGCGACGCGATCGGATCTACAGGCTTCGGGCTTGATTCTGATCGATTCGAGCTGGCCTCTCTCAACCGAACGAAAAAAAGCCTACCTAGCGCTTGGCGCTTCCTTTCTCGACCCCCTCGAGGCCGACCCGGAAGCCGGGGTTCAGGATGCCTTCGCACGTTGGGCGACGACGAGCTTTCGCGAAAAATTTTTCCTCCCGGACGACGAGCCGAACATGGTGGAGCGCATCGTCCAGCAGGCCAGCCACCGACCGGTCGCGGCCAATGCCAAGACTCTGGTAGGCACTGCACAAATCGACATTTCCGCCGCACTGAGGCAAGTCCACATTCCGCTTCTGGCTGTAGGCAGCCAGAAGCCCTTCATTTCAATCGAAGACATCCGCGCCTTGTGCCCAGCTGTCGAATACCGACAAGTCAGTAAGGGTGGGCACTTCGTAATGTTCTTTGCGCCCGATGAACTGAGTGCCTTCGTACGGGAATTCCTCACGAACTCCATCGTCCAATAGCGCCTGGTGCTCTCGATCGACCTGCACCTGACGCTCGTAGACCAATCACTGACATCACCCCAGTTGCGACTCCACAGGTCACCACACCGCCGGCCAGGCTCACCACCAACATGATGATGCCGGCGTTTTTGTAGCCCAACACAAACTTGTGGACTCCAAAGGATCCAAAGAAAACACCCAGCAAACCTGCTGCTAGCTTTTTGTTGCTGATTTCAGTTTCCGACAGCACGGTCACAAATTCAGCCCCTAAAAACTCATTTTCGAGACTCCAACCAGCGCTGCCAACGCCCCCGCTCCCACTTTCCTGTTGATGAGGGTTCGAGGACGGCGCAGGGATGCCATTCGATGGGTTGTTCAGCAGGCAACCATTTTGATGTGAGCCCACGCATGGATGCTTGCACCGACGCCCAGCCCTCAGACTCGATCCAGCTATCACGGAAGCGCACCAACGCCACCAAACGTTGCCCCCATTCCTCACTGGCAATCGGCAGCAGCAGCACCACTTCCAACGGCAGTCCCTCCTCCTGGGCTTGATGCAGGAGGCGTTGGCTGAGCTGCTCAGGGAACACCGTTTCACCACCGCAATTGATGGCGCCATCAATCCGACCTCGTATCTGCACGGATAGAGCCCCATCTCCTGCGGTGATCAAAGCGGCAGCGTCCCCGCTGCACCACCAGCCCTCGGCATCCACAAGAGAGTCCAGCCGACCATCAAGCCAGCGCGCGAGCGCCAAACGCCGCGTCCGCACCCTCAACACACCATCCCGATCCAGGTGCAGTTCCACATCATCGAGGGGCGCACCACAGCCCAGCTCCCCCTGAAGAAAGCGATCGGGCGCCTGCGCCACCACCATCGCAGCTGTTTCGGTAGCTCCATAACAAGGAGCAAGGCGAATCCCCAACTCGCGAGCACGCTCAGCCAGGGGTGCAGGCAGGCCGGCTCCTCCCACCCAAACCAGCGCCAAATGCTGCAACCACGCCATCCCCTCAGGGTGATCCAGCAACCGTTTGAGCTGTGTGGGCACCAAAGACACCACAGCCTGTTTCTGGCCCCAACCAGGTAAGTCCGAACAGCTCGCCAGCAAGGACGGCGGATTTTTCATCAAGGGAGGCGGAAGCGACACGTGCTGCGCGCCCCAAAGGCGACCTCGCCACCAGGGCATCAGGCCACTGATGTGATGAAGCGGCAGGGGGTTGAGCAAGATCACCCCCTCGGGGCTGAGCCCAATCCCCTCCAGCCACCGACCACACGCTGCGGCAGAACGATCCAAGTGGGCCCAGGGCTGGAGGCACAAGCTGCGCCCTCCCTGGCTGCCACCACTGGCCAACACCACACCTCCACCAAGCGGCCAATCAAAGGCAGGGCTTAGAAGGTCACCATCAGCTGGACTTCCACCAGCCTGCACCGAATGTAAGTGCAACCAATGCCCGGCCTCCACCGCTTGCAGCAGGGCAGCGAAGGTCTCCCTGCCTCCCCCGGGTTGCACCACCAATGGGACCAGTGCCTGGAAGTCGGTGCTCACCCGCTCACCTCAGCTGCTGCCCACACCTCTGACGGATCGGGACTAAATAACGAGCTATCCGGACACCACCCGGGAGCCAGCCCAGGAGCCGCCGGTGTTTCCCCTTGAGCCTGGAGGGCCGCCAAGTGCGCCAACCAGCGGGCACCGATCCCGGTTTCAAACGTTGTGCTCAGCATGAGGCGAGGCTTGCCCCGAAGCAAATCACGCAAGAGAGGCCTGGGGTCTCCCTCCAGCAACGGTCGGCGCACCTGCCAGCCCTCCCACTGATCACGCCAGGTGGGATGGGCCTGCAAAGACTCGTCCAAAGCGACAGGTACCACGGCAGAAATGGCCTCAAGCCCCTCCCAATCATCGGCTGCAAGGGGTTGCTCGAACCACTCCAGCCGTGGATCCCCGCGCAGCTGCTCCACCCATCGCCAAGCCTGAAGACGGTCCCAGCCGCCATTGGCATCGAGCCGCAATCGGGCGGAATACGGAAGCTGGTCCAGCAGACCCTGCAGCAAGCTCCACTCTTCCTTGGGGTCGGAGGCCGCCACCTTCCACTTCAGCGTGAACGGCAGGTTTGAATCCACTGAGGACAGAAGGCGATCCAGTGCATCCCGCATCGCAACTCCTGCCGGCAACAAGAACGCCGACTTTGGCGCCTGCAGCCAACCAGCAGAGGAGACACTCCCCAGCTCGCCATCCAGCTCAGCCAAGGCAGCACCAATCGCGAAAGCCAACGCAGCTGGCACGGTTGCGAGCAAGTGTTCAAGGCTGTTGACAGTCCAGACCACCCCAATCTCCATCATCCGAACCAAGGCGGCCTGGCAAACCTCATGTTGTTCAGCCTCCAAGGGCGACACCTCACCCCATCCGAGGCGACCGGCCGAGTCCTCCAAGCGCAACAACCAACCCCGACGTTGCTGCAACACACCGGCGGCCGTCAGCAGCGGCATGCAGAGGCTGAACTTATAGGGCTTGATCTGCAACCGAAGCTCCATGCCTTTCAACTCAGTAAGGAGCCCAGCGCTAATCCCGCACTTAAGCCAAGACCGTTTAGAGCCTGAAAACGAAGCGCCAAAAATTTGCTGCCAGCGATTCGATCCGGTTCG
>JASJLK010000085.1:0-11255 GCA_037620855.1 Synechococcus sp. ChBW.bin.23
GCATCAACGCAACCCAATCCCATTGATGGCATCAACCTGATTCGGGTCGATGGTGTTCTTCCCTGCCCGGTGCTTCCCGCCGATGCCCCTGCAATGCTTCTTCCCAAGGCCCTCGGATTCCACTCCGTGCTGAGTCATCCACTTGGCATTTCTCCTTGGGCGTATCCAGCAAACGCTTTGGCCCCGCTGGCGCTCGATCGGCTCGGGAACGGACCGCTGCTCCTCCAATTATTTGTGCGTGGCAATCCATTTCAAGCCAACCGCAGCATGCGGGAGCCCTGGACTGACGCCATTAAACAACTGATTGGTTTGAACCGCCTGTTTGGCTTAGTGGTCTATGGAAGCCCCTACGTCTGGGAGGCCCTGAGCGCACTCCTGCCGAGGTCCATTCCAGCGGCTTACAGCCCGGGCCAAATGCCTGACGCACAGCAACAGCTGCTTCAACGCCTGTTAAATCCGGATCCGTCTCCAGCTCTATCCACGTTGAGCATCAATGAATTCACCGACTGAACGGGCCTAGCCTCTGCCCCAGACGTGCCCAAGACAAGACCATGCTCAGTCTCTCAATGATCGTGCGAAACGAGCAGGAGCGGCTGGGGGCCTGCCTGGACTCAGTGAAGGCCTTTACCGACGAAATGGTCATCGTTGACACGGGCTCTACCGACAACACGATTGCTATTGCAAAAGCAGCTGGTGCACGGGTCGAACAGATCCCTTGGCCAGGCGATTTCGCTCCAGCACGCAATGTCGCCCTGGAATTTGCAAAAGGCGACTGGGTGCTCGTGCTTGATGCGGATGAATGCCTAAGAGCTGAAGCGGTGCCTGCGCTTAAGGCGCTCATGGCTCAGCCGGATGTGCTGGTCATCAATCTGCTGCGCCATGAGCAGGGTGCTGCGATGGCGCCCTACTCCAGTGTGAGTCGCCTATTTCGCCGGCATCCCCGCATCCGCTGGAGCCGCCCGTATCACTCGATGGTGGATGACAGCGTGCGTGAACTGCTCCAGGACGAACCCCACTGGCGGATCGCGAACTGCCCAGAGCCAGCCCTTCTTCACGACGGTTACCGGCCCGAACAACTGCAAGGAACGGATAAAGCAGACCGTCTCCGTCGGTCCATGCAGGAATGGCTGGAACAGGAGCCCGGACATCCCTACGCCTGCGCCAAGCTCGGGGCCCTCGAGGTGGCAGATGGGGATCGGATGCACGGCATCGCCCTGCTGCGCGAAGGACTTGCCAACCTTGGCGAGGGTGATGAGAACGCTGCAGAGCGCTATGAGCTGTTGCTCCATCTGGGCATCGCTTTGAGCGCAGAGGACACCGACCAGGCCATCGGGTTCTACAAAAAAGCCCTAGCGCAAGCTTTGGACGTCCGTCTTGGCCTTGGCGCCAGGCTGAATTTGGCCGCCCTGCTGCTCCAGACCAACAAGATCGATGAGGCCATTCAATTGACCACAACAGCATGCCAGCGCGCTCCTGAAGTAGCCCTTGCCTGGTACAACCTGGGGCTGATGCAACGCCGCAATGGTGAGATCAAGGATGCGTTGCAGTCCTATGAACGAGCGATCAGCCTGGAACCTAACCATGCCGAATGCCATCAAAACCTTGCCGTTGCTCGGCTCGTCGGTGGAGACATCGACGGAGCGAGGGCGTCATTCCGTGAGGCGATCGCCCTGTTCAACAGCCAGGGGAAAGGCGACCAGGCCAGAGCCTTGCACGATCAGGTGAACGGACTTGTGAAATTAAACGAGGTGAATGCATGATTGCTGGAGGCAGTCCCGGGCTGAAAGGACGCACCATCGTCGTCACAAGGGCTCGCGAACAATTGGGAGAAGCCCAAAAGCTTTTGCAAAAACAGGGTGCCAGGGTCCTGGATCTGCCGGCTTTAGAAATCGGCCCTCCTGATGAATGGGGGCCTCTGGATGATGCCCTAGCTGAATTGGATGAATTCCATTGGGTGGTCTTCTCCAGTGCCAATGGGGTGCAGGCCGTTGATGAACGTTTGCGGCTACAAGGCAGCAGCCTGGGCCGTAGACCTGCTGGGCTCCGTATTGCCTCTGTGGGACGTAAAACAGCACGACTGCTGGATCACCTGGGAGCTCCCGCTGATTTCGTACCACCTGACTTCGTGGCCGACAGCCTGATCGAACACTTCCCTGTTTCAGGTTGGGGACTCAGACTATTGCTGCCGCGGGTGCAAAGCGGAGGTCGCACGCTGCTCGCTGAAGCCTTTGGGGAAGCGGGTGCCAGGGTGGTGGAAGTGCCGGCCTACGAATCCCGCTGTCCAGCGGACATGCCAGAAACCACGGCCACGGCTTTGGCCTCAGGGGAGGTAGATGCGATCACATTCAGCAGTGGGAAAACAGTTCTCCATACGGCTTCACTGTTGGAAAAAACACTGGGAGCTGAGACAGCAGCCCGTGCCATCAGCTCCATCGCACTTGTATCGATTGGGCCCCAGACCAGCCAGCGTTGTCTGGAACAATTCGGACGAGTCGACCAGGAAGCCAAGCCGCACGATCTCGATGGTTTAACCCAGGCCTGCCTTCAGGTGATGCAAACCCGCTGAGTCTGTCCGGACTGAAGCACAGATAGGCAGCCCGTCCGGATATTGATAGCTTGGACTTCAAGGTCCATTGGTAAAAGCTGCTGAGCCTCGCCAAGGCAGCGGCCTCCTGCCCCCAAACAAACCATTCCCGAACCCTCCGCAGTGCTGATCAGTGCACGCAACTGATTAGCCACCGAGAGCACACCGAGGACCTTCCAGTCCCGTTCTCCCGCGTCACCGAGTTCCGTCCCAGACGTACGTTTCGGAAAAGGTGCAAAAGGGTCGCTGCGTCCCTCTGGAACGGCGACAAGAACCTCATCAACACTAGGCAAAACGGTTAAGTACGTTGCAGGTGGCGGCGACACAACCTTGGCCTCAGGCAGCACCAAGGGGCTTGCATTAACGCGATTGGATTGGGTTCCATCCGTTGGATCAGAAGAACATCCACCGATCAAGGCACCCAGCATCAGCGTTGAAAGAGCAACGCTCGAAGCTTGTCTCAACTCAAGGCTCCGACCGTGGCGTATAACCGCTTTCCACCAAATCCCTAAAACGATCAAGGTTTGCCTGGAGCTCCTTGGTAACAATCCCTCCCAGGATGCTTGGTTCCATCAACGGTGCCAAGACTCCGGGAAGTTCGTAGCCCACGCTCAACTTCACCGCTGTGACTTCAGGCTGCTCTTTATAGAAACGGACTCCACCTTTGGTTGGAAGTCCCCCCACCGATTCCCACAGCAATTGCTGCTGATCAATGCGGCTGGTAATGCGCGCTTTCCATTTGAAACGGAAACCTTGGGCTGCCAAGGTCCAATCGGTTAGGTCAGGGTCCTCTCGGGTTTTGACGGATTCGATCCAGCGCATCCAGCGAGGCATCGCTTCGAGATCACTCCAAACAGTCCAAACCTGCTCGACAGGTGCTTGAACTTCGGTGGTTACGGTGTGGTCAAGCCAGCGTCCCATTAGTTCAGGCCACCGCGGTGTTGGTGGCCAGCTTCGCTGACGTTCCAAGAATGGCTGCCGCAGCAAGATGACCACTCATCGTTGCTCCCTCCATTGAGTCGATGTAATCCTGTCGGGTGTAACTGCCAGCAAGGTAAAAATTGCTGACCGGTGTGCGTTGATCAGGGCGATACGGCTCCATACCAGGTGCTTCTCGGTACAGAGATTGGGCCAACTTCACAACATTGCTCCAAGTGAGGTTCAAGTGCTGAGCTGAAGGAAAAAGTTTCCGCACCTGAGCATCGGTGTGAGCAACGATGTCACTCACCGATTTTGGAATCCAGGGATCACCAGGCGTCAAGACGCACTGCATCAGCGATCCCTCCCCTGGCTTTCGATAGTCCTCAGGACTCGCCAATGCCAAATCAGCGAAACAACTGAAATCGGCGTCAGCGGTATAAAGCAAATTATTTAAACCAATCGGATTAGCGAGATCCTTTCGACGGGTGTCAGCGACATCTCCTTCCGCCAATTCGGTCACCCAACCGTCGTAGCGCAACTGCACCGTTGCTACAGGAACAGCTTCTAAACGATGAATGGCATCAAATTGCTCATGCTTACGCCATGCATCGGGGAGAAGGCGCTGGATCCCCGGAACATCACAGGCTGCCAGGTACACATCAGCCTGAACATTGCGCTCACCCTCGGGAGTACTCAAGGTCAGGGACGTCACCTTCGTGGTCTCACCTTCCTCGTAATGCACCTCTTTCACACGGTGGCGAAGATGCAACGTGGCGCCTCGTTCCTGGATGTAATCCAAAATTGGCCCGGTGAGCCATCGATGTGGTGAACCCTTCAGCAAGTTGAGCTTTGAAGCTTCTGTCTTAGACGCAAACATCATAAAAATAGTCAACATGCATCGCGCTGAAATAGCTTCACAATCGATGAATCCCAAGGCGTAAGCAATCGGATTCCACATCCTGCGAATGCTCTCCAAGCTGCCGCCATGGCTGACAAACCAGGTCTGAAAACTCACTGAATCCAAGGAGCGAATTGTGCGCATCGCCCCTTCGTAATCCACGAGACCTCGAACGATTGGACTCGTGCCTAGAGCCAAGGCATTACGCAGTTTGTCGACCCAGGTCAGCTGCGGAGTTGTAAAAAAGGCCTTGAGGCCATTGAACGGAGCGCCAATCGGGAAACGAAAATCAAGTTCACGCAGATCACCACCACTATTTACAAATAAGTGCGTGTGATCTTTTGGCAGAAGATTATCAATCGCACCCACCTTGCGCATCAGCGCAAAGAGGTTCGCGTAATTGAAAAAGAACACATGCAATCCCATCTCGATGTGATTGTCGTTTTCGTCCACCCAGCTCCCGACTTTGCCTCCCATGAACGGACGCGCTTCATACAGATCGACTTTGTGACCTGCATCCACCAGGTCGACGGCGGCGGATAGGCCGGCCAGTCCTGAGCCCACAATCGCGACCTGCACCAGCGCTTCTAACAAGATTTCAATAACTCTATGAATCCGAACGCCGTAACTGCTTCAAGCAAGAGACGCGTGTGTTCAATACAGTGACGTCAGGCCAGCTGGAATCTCGACTCATGACCACCTCCACCCCCAGTACTGCTACCCACACAGCCAAAGGTGGAAAAGGCATTCAGATCACAGATCCAGCAATGCTTCAGCTCTCGAAGCTCTGCAGAGATCAAGGCGATGAGCAGATCCTTCGTGTAGGCGTGCGCTCCGGTGGTTGCAGCGGAATGAGCTACACCATGGATTTTGTGCCCGCTTCAGAGATCGAGGAAGGCGATGAGGTTTACGACTACGCAGCCCCCTCGGGTGCTGCCTTTCGGGTGGTCTGTGACCCCAAAAGCCTCCTCTACATCTATGGCATGCAGCTGGATTTCAGCACTGCCTTGATCGGGGGTGGGTTCAACTTCAGCAACCCCAATGCCACTCAAACCTGTGGATGCGGAAGTTCCTTTGCGGTCTGAGCTACTCCGCGTGGGAATCTGTTGACAATTTCTAGAGAATAAGAATCAGCAATGGAGTCCCAGGAATCTCAGGAATCCAGCTTGTTCGAGCAGGCCATGGCCCGTTATCAAGCAGGAGAGCCGGCAGCCGATTTGATCGACGATTTCGTTGCGATCACCGAAGCCGCACCCCGTCAATCGTCAGGATGGGCTTGCTTAGCTTGGCTTCTCTTGCTCTGTGACAAGCCAGACGATGCGCTGCGCTCTGCTCGGTTGGCGGTGAAGCTCAACAGCCAAGATCCTCAAGCACGGATCAACCTGACCCTGGCCTTGCTTGAAACCAAAGAGAAGGGAGTTCGTGATCAAATTGCTGTAGTGCAACAGGTCCTAGCTGTTGCACCCGAAATGGGAGAGGAGCTGAGAGAGTCCATCAACGATGGCTTTAAACGTCGGCCGGACTGGCCAGCCCTTCTCAAAGTGAAGAGCTGGTTGGGGCTCTGAGGTGGCTCGGCTGCTGCTTCTAAGCAATGGTCATGGCGAAGACCTCTCGGGTGCTCTGCTTGGACAAGCCTTAAAAGCGCAAGGGCACGACGTGAAAGCGCTTCCCTTGGTGGGTCGCGGCAATCCCTACAGCGAAGAATCCATCTCGCTCGTCGGTCGCACCCGCGAATTCAGTACTGGTGGCCTTGGCTACACAACGTTGCGCGGGCGCCTCACGGAGCTGATCCAAGGCCAAGTGATCTATCTCCTAAGACGCCTGCTACGGCTGATTCGTATCGCCGGCCGTTATGACTTAGTGGTGGTGATCGGGGATGTGATCCCCGTGATGGCGGCATGGCTATGCCAGCGGCCAGTTGCAACGTATCTCGTGGCTTACTCCAGTCACTACGAGGGAAAACTGCGACTTCCATGGCCCTGCGGGAACTGCCTCAAGTCCCAGAGGTTCAAGGCGGTGTTCAGTCGAGATGCCCTTACAGCCTTGGATCTCAGCGAACAGCTGAAGCGGGAAGTGATGTTCGTTGGCAATCCTTTTATGGATGCTGTCTTGAGCCCCAGTAATCGCCTGCCCTACACCAAAAGACGCCTTGGACTCTTGCCCGGCAGCCGTAGGCCAGAACTTGAGCACAATCTGCTGCTGCTTCTGGGCGTGATCGACCTGATCCCGATCTCACAGCACAGCCCTGGGGGCCTTGAAATCGACCTGGCACTCGTTGGAGCACTCGGAGATGACCACTTGAACAAACTTGCCAAATCCCATGGCTGGTCTCTTGTGCTGGGGCAAGGCAGCACCCCAGCACGGTTAGAAAAGGGCGGGCGGCAGATTCAGGTGCGACGAAAGGGTTTCACCTCCGTGCTTCTCAGCTCAGACCTCTTGCTGTGTATGGCCGGCACAGCTGCAGAGCAGGCCGTAGGCATGGCGAAGCCAGTGCTGCAATTCCCTGGCCAAGGCCCTCAATTCACCGCTGGCTTCGCGGAAGCCCAGCGCCGGTTACTTGGTCCAACCGTTTTTTGCGCTGCTGCCGCTTGTGAAGGAGCAGAACTTCTAAAAGCAACAGCCAAACTGGCAATCGAGCTGCTGGAACGCAGCGTGAATGATCCAGACCTTCGTCGTAATTGTCGGGAGCAAGCGATGCAACGGCTAGGTCCTCAAGGCGGAGGCAGCAAAATGGCAGCAGTAATCAGTGGGCTGCTGCAAAAAAGCTAGATGACCTCAAAAAACATTGAACCCCCATGGAAACGCTGGCTGGATCGGCTGCTTGTTATTGATGTGTTTTTGGTGTTGGGGGGTGCGGCTTGGTTTGCCGTGGCCGTCATCGCGGATGGGCAAGGCTACACAGCGCCCATGCAGCAATTTCAGCGGCTCTGGGATCCCCTGTTTACTCCAGCAATTGGGCTACTCATGGCAGCCGCGCTGATCAACGGCCTTTGGAGCTGGTGGCAGCGTCGAATGCAGCAGGCAGCTCAGAAAAACGACAGCTGAAATCCAACGCTGTTTGACGCGCTGACTGGACCCGCTGTCCTTCCAGCACCACTCGCGCTCCATCTCCAAGCAACAATTTCAAGAGCGGTCCGGGGACCGGAAGCAGGCTGGGACGCCCCAAACAACGACCGAGACCTGCTGAGAACTTGGCCATCGTGACTGGTGTGGGAGCCACGGCATTCACTGCTCCCGACCAAGCGTCGTTCTCCACTGCGGCAAGGATCATCCGACACAGATCGCTGCGCTCTATCCAACTCATCCACTGACGTCCTGTTCCAATCGGACCACCGAAACCGATCCGAAATATCGGAAGCATTTTACCTAGCGCGCCACCATCGGCCGCCAGCACGATCCCAATGCGCAACACCACCAATCGAGTGGCGTCAGGCTTTTCCGCCGCTACCGCTTCCCATCGTTGACAGAGACCAGCAAGCACATCATTGCCACAAGGGCTGGATTCTTCGAAGCACTGGTCTGAACTGGTTCCGTAATACCCAACAGCGGAGGCGTTAATCAACACGTCTGGAGGCTGTGCCAAATCCGCCATCGCCTTCACAAGCTGACCTGTGGTCTTCAGGCGACTGTCTTTTAACAATTGAAGATGCGTTGACGTCCAACGCTTCTCTGCAATCGGCTCGCCGGCCAAATTCACAACCCCTTGCGCTTGCGCTAATGCTTGCTGCAGAGGGCTGGACGGCGCCCAACTCATCGAATCAGCTGGATTGCACTGCACCCACGCCAGACCTGCAAGGCAACTGGCAGGAAGTCCGGCCGGAGCTGACCGGCGACTCACAATGGTGAGATCGTGCCCAGCGGTTTGAAGCATGGGAACCAAGGCACGACCGACAAGTCCGGTGCATCCGATCAGCAAAAGGCGCATGGAGTATCCATCTTGTCTGCTTCGAGAGGCTAGGCAGCAGCGTCCGGATCTTGTCGAGGAGAAGGCAGTGTGAGGTTCATGCGTTCAGCCAAGGGGACTAGGGCAAAGCCCTGAATAAAAAGGCCATAAAGCACGACGGCAAGGGCAAGAGGGGGCATCGACGCTCCCCAGCTAATCCCAGACGACCAGGCATCAATAGCCAATGCGATTGGCACCGCTCCACGCAATCCTGCGAAGCTCACGAAAATCTGTTCAGGCCTGGTGAACGTGGTTTGCCAAAGCAGGGCATGCACCATCAGAAATCTCACCGCCTGCATTATCAGGAATAAGACAAAGGCCCAGCCAGAGACGTGCACCACATCCTGCGGTGCTACGACAAGCCCCATGCACAAGAACAGCAAAAGCTCAGCCATTTTTGCGTAACTTGAATGGGCCTCAGCAAGCGCCGTTCGATCCAGGGATGGGCCATTGCCGAGCACTAAGCCCGCCACGTAGGCCGCCAACAATGGACTCCCACCTAACAACAATGTTCCACCGGTTAAGACCATCAACAACGCCAAGCTCACGACCGGGAGCATGGAGGCATGGTTGAGGGTTAGACGGCTTCCGAGCAGCTGCAGGGTGAGGGTGCCACCGATGAACCCCAGCAAGATCCCGAGCACAAACTGTCTGACGACATCCGTGACCAAGACCCCGGCAGCAACGCCATCACCACCGGCCAAAGCCAACGCCAAGCCAGCCAAAACAACAGCCATTGGGTCGTTGAATCCAGACTCACACTCGATCAAATTGATCAATCGCTTTGGCAGTCGCCCGGCTAATGGGCGGAGGAGGACCAAAGCGGCAGAGGCATCCGTACTGGCCACCATGGCTCCAATGAATAGAACCCGCGGGAGGGTTGCTGGATTCGTTCCAACACCACTGGCTGCGCTCAGTCCGAATCCAGCCCAGCCAATCAAGACCGCTGTGATTAACACGCCAACCGTGGCTAATCGCGCAGCAGGCTTAATCACACCGCGAACCGCGGTCCAGTTGGTGGTGAGACCGCCAAAAAAAAGCACAAGCACCAGGGCGGCCTGACTGATCTGCTGCGCTTGATTGATGTTTAGAAGGGTGATCTGCTGGTCTCCCACAACGCCGACGTGGTTTTCAATCAGCAGGCCCAAAAGCAGCACCAAGAGGATGCCAGGGACCCTGATACGAGCGGCAAGATCGTCAAGAAGGACTGAAACGAGCAGCAACCCTCCAAAAGCCACTAAATACAAGGCAAGAGGGTGGGACAAACATCAACCTTGTTGGTAAGAAGGTTTTAGCCTGGTTTCGATTAATCGTCTCTTCATGGCAGAACCATCCGCTGAACCCACCCCGACCGCTAAACCAGCGGCGACGCTCAAAAAGGGGACGCTGGTTCGCGTTAACCGCACTGCCTATATGGGGAGCGTGGAAGCGTCAGCCAGCGATCCAAGACCACCCGAATACATTTTTGAAGGACCGGGAGAACTTCTCTTAGTGAAAGGGGAGTACGGCCAAGTGCGCTGGAGGCGTCCTGTTCCAGACGTCTGGCTGAAGCTCTCTCAATTAGAAGTGTTTTCCTGACTGTTTAGGGAATTCTCCACATCACGCACGGCCGGCGGTAGTGACTGCAAGGCCTCCGGCAACCTCCATAGCGCTCCCCCCAACACGGCAGAGATTGCATCCAGTCCCACCAAAACAGGCTGTTCGTCATGCCGTAGTCGAGCAGCAGCAGCCACAGAGGATGCTCCCCAAGGATTCCAGCCCGCAAGGGTCACAACACTTTGATAGGCACTCGGCCAAGGGTTTTCAGGGAGCAAGGCTTCCAGAGCAGCGAACTGCTCGGCCGCCTCTGATGGCCGATTGGCCAAAACAGCTAAGAGAGCCAGAGTCCAGCGCGCTTCTTTGTCTGCAGGATTAGTCGCTAGACGACTTAGAGCCTGCTTCTTCAGCGGTTCGCGATAGAGGAAGTGGCCATCAAGCATGTGTTCCACAGCAATGGAGTTGAACACAGCGTCTAATCCGGCAGGTCCTTGCGACAGACCTGCCGCGAGAGCTGGAAATCGCTCCTGAAACAACACAGGTTCCACGCTGTTTGCATCGCGACGCCACAGGGAATAAGTCCCCCCCTCCGGCCGCGGGAAGGTTTCAACACGCACAAACACTCCGCTCATACGAACGGCGCGATCGAGTTTTTCAGCACTGCCCCGCACTGAGCCCTGCCCCCCTTCCGCCAGCAACACCCATTGCGCCTGCTCAAGCACAGGCTTCACATCAGACTTGCTGCTGCCCAATTGCCTGCCGACCAGCCGTCCTCCTTCTCGGCGACCGTAGTAGCTCACATTGTGCTGATTGAGGTCAGGGGTACTCGGCACCACAATCAACGTCACGGGCTGCGATTGGGGATCTACGCCTCCAGCCCGACGCACAATCGCATCTAAAGGACCTTGATGGCCTTGGATCAAACGCATGGTCTGTGTCGACCAGCCGTTCGAAACCATGTTGCAACCGCCCAACAGCAAGGCCAATCCCGGCAACCAACTGGAACATGCCGGCCAGCGCTGTTTCACCCAAAAGCCCCACTGCCAAATGCCACGCGTCAACAGAATCAGGAACATAGGCAGCAAGGGCGCGATGTAGCGGTCGTCTTTATTCGGGCTGAGATGGGTAAAAATCCACCCCGCTATGAGGCTGAGAATCAACCAACGCCAAGCGAGCCACTCATCGCCCTTGAGAATGTGACGCTGCCAATACCAAAGGATTACCCCACTACCGCCAAGCACTAACAACCCCCAACCGATCTGATCGGGAAGCAAACGGACGTACCAAATCCACCCCTCCAGACTCAATACCCCTGGATCACCCTCGAGAGCCGCCGATTCGATCACGGCACGGTTGGTGCCACCCAAGGTGGT
>JASJLK010000086.1:0-8261 GCA_037620855.1 Synechococcus sp. ChBW.bin.23
TCGTCGCTGTTGGCGTCGTGATTGCTGTTGTTGCTGGTGAGTTCGGAATGTGGTTGTTGGCCTTGGCGCTGCAGTTGGCGTTGACGGGGGCGCTGCTTGGCGTCTTGCGTCAGCTCATGATCATCGAGCTGATCGGGCTCATCTTCTCTTTTCTGGCCCTTGCTTGGCGGCGAACTGGCCGGTTCCGCATCCCCAAAAAGGTTGCCCTGCAGGGCCAAGTCCGGTTGGGGCACGGGTGGCATAGCGATCCATGGATCGTAAGACTCACAGCCGCGAAGGTCGCCTTTGGATCACCACAAGCTGTGAAGCTTGATTCCAAGGTGGGCCAGGGTTCCAGGTGCATGTGAAAATATTTCGCACCGCCCTGGCGTCGACCTCTCTCCATGCAGATCCTCAACACCCTCACCGTGCTGGCCCTGGTGGTGATGTCGTTTGCCCTCATCGTTGCGGTTCCTGTGCTGTATGCCTCGAATGAGGACAGCGGACGTTCCAACCGCTTGATTCTGCTGGGTGGGATCGCCTGGGTGGCCCTGGTGCTGCTCAACTGGGGCGTGAGCTACTTCGTGGTCTGAAGACCACTTCTGACTGTGTTACGTCTTGATGGGAGCATGGTCACACTTGCCCCAGGCTTTTTATGGCCACGTTTGAAGGACGCTTCACTGATTTAGGCCAGGTTCGTATCGCCGTTGTGGTGGCCCGTTTCAACGATCTGGTGACGGCAAAGCTGCTGAGCGGTTGTTTGGATTGCCTGTCTCGTCACGGCGTTGATACGACTGCTGAGAGTGCTCAGTTGGATGTGGCCTGGGTGCCGGGTTCGTTTGAGCTGCCTCTTGTGTCCCAAAATTTGGCCCGCAGTGGGCGCTACCAGGTGGTGATCACTCTCGGTGCCGTGATTCGTGGTGACACCCCCCATTTCGATGTGGTGGTCGCGGAAGCCAGTAAGGGAGTTGCCGCCGTGGCGCGTGACACGGGCGTTCCTGTGATCTTTGGGGTGCTGACCACAGACACGATGCAGCAGGCCCTTGAGCGTGCCGGGATCAAGAGCAATCTCGGCTGGAGCTATGGATTGGAAGCTTTGGAGATGGCTTCCTTGATGAAGGCATTGCCGGGGCATTGACCTACGGCCCCTTTGTGTTGCATGCTGCTCGAGTCGAACTGAACACAGCGTTCAAGACGGCTCTGCGGATGTAGCTCAGTGGTAGAGCATCTCCTTGCCAAGGAGAGGGTCGAGAGTTCGAATCTCTTCATCCGCTTTGTTTTAGTTCCATTATAGGTGGCTTTCATCAGTCACATTTGAATTGGTTCTGGCTGAGGCCTTTGCCTAAAACATTCAAGCCTCTGCGAAGTGTTGTCATTCCATGTGGATGAGATAGGGGTCTGGTTTTGTTTGGCCAGGGCTTCTATTCGTAAGAGTATGAGTTTCTTTTAAGAGCCAATTTGCTGTCAAAGAGTGTCTCTCTGTTGACAGTCTTTTGTTTTTTTAGTGGGCTTAAATCCAGTACTTCTTGACCGCTTGACTGATTATTGCTTGCGAATCAGCAATTGCTGAGGGCTGGCTGGTTCGAAGCCCAGCTGTTGGTAAAAACCAGAACTGTTGGTGGTCATTAAGTACACCCGCTCAGCGTTACGAATCGCTTTGGTGCTGAGTAGGGCCTCCACCACTCTCCGACCGAGTCCTCGGCCTTGAAGGTCTCCGGCAACGACCACATCCCAAAGTACGGCGCGATGAATTCCATCACTGGTGGCCCGACCGAACCCCACCATTCGCTTGCCGCGCCAGAGGCTCACGGCAACCGTGCTGCCCGCCAGCATTCGTTTGAGATCTGCTGTGGTGCGCTGTTGCGCCCAGAACGCATGTTTGTGCAGCAAGCGACGCAGCTTGAGGAGGCCGCGGGTTGGCTTGAGATCCGGGCCCAATCCAAACCAACGCAGGCCTGGAGAACCGGCGGCATGTTGAACGAGTCGGATGCGGGCCATGGTGGGTTATTTGTGACTTCATCATCGACCCATGTTCCACATCAAGCGACCTGCGCTTGGCTGAGATGATGAAAAAAAATGATCTAACCCTGTGAACGCTGCGATTCTTGATCGTTTGTCTGCTCAAGATCAGGTTGGTGGGTGATGGCTTTTGTTCAACTTATGCGCGAATGGCCTCCAGGCTATGGGGGAGTGGAGCGGGTGGCGCATGAATTAGCGAGTGAGTGGGGAGCAACGGTGTTTAGCTTTGATGCGCAATCTCGCAGCGCTGATGAGATTGATCCCCTGCAGGTTTCCTATCCTCGAGTGGTGTTGCGGACCAGTCCACCCTTCGGGAGGTTGTTGCTTCCTTTACCATCACGTGCGCTCTGGAGCCTGTTGCGCTCTCGTCAGCCTCTCTATGGTCATTTGCCGTCGCCAGGGGTGCTGTTGGTGTTACTCCTGGCCCGTCTTCTGCAACCGTGTCGGCCAGTGATCGCCCATTGGCATTGCTTTGTCGCTCCGGAACCAGGCTCGAAGAATCGGCTCTTTGCCGTTTATCAGTGGCTGGCCCTTCGTTTCGTCCCATGTCTAACGAAAGTTATTACGACCTCTCCTGTGCTGGCGGCCGAGTTGATTCGATGTGGATGTCAGCCTGCTCGGGTGGCTGTTTTGCCGTGTTGTCTGAACGCAGAGCAAGAAAAGCTGCTATTGGCGTTGCCGTCGCGCTCGGTAACAGCAATGCCATTACGGGTGCTATTCATCGGCCGGCTTGATAGTTACAAGCGCTTGGACTGGCTGTTGGAAGCTCTTGCCTTATTGAAGGAGCCTTGGTCATTAGCGGTCGTCGGTGATGGCCCACGCAAGCTTGCCTTTGAAGCGCTCAGTGCGGAGTTGTTTGGCGAGAGCTCTGCTGTGACTTTCTTAGGCCGTTTGGATGAGACGGCGAAGTTGGCAGAACTTGCCTTTGCAGACGTTCTGGTGCTCCCCTCGGATCGCTCCACAGAAGCCTTCGGGATTGTGCAGTTAGAGGCAATGGCGGCAGGGATTCCGTCACTTGCTTTTCAAAACAAGCGCTCTGGGATGGGCTGGGTCGGACAACTGTCTGGATTGCCTTGGTCCCAACAGCCTGAAGAGTTGTCGTTGGTTCTCCATCAGTTGGCGACTTCGCCCGCACTACGAAAGGCGCTGAGCCTTGAAGCGCGGGACAAATATCTCAATTTGTTTGCTCGCAAGGTTTGGTTGCAAGTTCTCGATTCGCTCTTGTCCTCATAACGATGATCGAGCGGTTACACAGCCTCAATTTCCCATCTTTATCGCCATCCCATCCAGTGGGCCTCAGTAAGCTGATGCGCAGTCGATTTGGCGATTTCCATGCTCAAGCTCCTGCTGGGTGACCCCAACGCCCGCAAGCTAAAGCGTTATCAGCCGATCGTGTCTGACATCAATCTGCTCGAGGAGGAGATTGCACCGCTAAGCGACGACGACCTGCGCCGCCGTACTGCCGAGTTTCGCCAGCGCTTGGATGCTGCTGGGTCACTGGATAAACAAAGGCCCCTATTGGATGACTTGTTGCCCGAGGTCTTTGCCGTGGTGCGTGAAGCCGGTAAGCGGGTGCTCGGCATGCGCCACTTCGATGTGCAAATGATTGGTGGGATGGTGCTGCATGAAGGGCAGATCGCCGAGATGAAAACCGGTGAGGGTAAAACGCTCGTTGCCACACTCCCCAGCTATCTAAACGCGCTCACTGGCCGCGGTGTGCATGTGGTCACGGTGAACGACTACCTGGCGCGCCGCGATGCGGAATGGATGGGTCAGGTGCACCGATTCCTTGGGCTTTCGGTTGGCTTGATCCAGCAAGACATGACGCCGGCGGAACGCCGGATTAATTACGGCTGCGATATCACCTATGCCACCAATTCAGAGCTTGGATTTGATTATCTGCGCGACAATATGGCCGCTGATATTAATGAGGTGGTGCAGCGCGAGTTTCAGTTTTGCGTGATCGATGAAGTCGATTCCATCCTCATTGATGAAGCCCGCACGCCTTTGATTATTTCCGGGCAGGTGGAACGCCCTCAAGAGAAATATGAGAAGGCCGTAGAGGTAGCGAACGCCCTCGAGCGATCCGCTGAAATGGGGAAAGACGGCATCGACCCTGAAGGTGATTACGAGGTAGATGAAAAGCAGCGCAGTTCCACACTCACTGATGAGGGATTCACCAAGGCTGAGGCCTTAATTGGTGTGGAAGATCTCTACAACCCACAGGATCCTTGGGCGCACTACATCACCAATGCCCTAAAAGCCAAAGAGTTGTTCGTACGTGATGTGAACTACATCGTTCGCGATGGTGAGGCGGTGATCGTGGATGAGTTCACGGGCCGGGTGATGCCAGGCCGGCGTTGGAGTGATGGACAGCACCAGGCGATTGAGGCCAAGGAGGGTTTAGCGATTCAGCCAGAAACGCAAACTCTGGCATCGATTACTTATCAGAATTTTTTTCTGCTCTATCCCCGTTTGGCCGGCATGACCGGTACTGCCAAAACAGAGGAGGTGGAATTCGAAAAGACCTACTCCTTGAAAACCGCCATCGTGCCCACCAATCGTGTGCGCGCCCGTCAAGATTGGGTAGATCAAGTGTACAAAACCGAAACAGCGAAATGGCGAGCGGTGGCCAAGGAAACCGCTGAAGTGCACAAGAAGGGTCGTCCCGTTTTGGTGGGCACCACAAGTGTTGAAAAAAGTGAGCTGCTCAGTGCCTTGCTTGCGGAGGAAAACATCCCCCACAACTTGCTCAATGCCAAACCGGAAAACGTGGAGCGGGAAGCGGAAATCGTGGCTCAGGCCGGACGGGCTGGCTCTGTGACCATCGCCACGAACATGGCGGGCCGTGGCACCGACATCATCCTTGGTGGCAACAGCGATTACATGGCTCGCCTCAAGTTGCGTGAGGTGTTGCTTCCCCGCCTGGTGCGGCCGGAAGATGGCCACCGGCCTCCTGTACCGCTCCAGCGCAGTACGGAAGGCGGTGGCGGCTTCACCGAATCGGCCACAGCGAGTGGCCCTCAGGGCAGCGCTCCTAGTGAAGCTAAGGCGATTGGCAATCTCTATCCCTGTCAGCTCTCAGAAGATACCGATCAGGCCCTTGTGGCGCTGGCTAAGCAGTTGGTGAAGGCTTGGGGTGATCGGGCTCTTAGTGTGATCCAGCTAGAAGATCGCATCGCGACGGCAGCAGAAAAAGCTCCCACAGAGGATCCTGAGATTGCTCAGTTGCGTGCCGCCATCGCCCAGGTGAAAGGCGAATACGACGCCGTTGTGAAACAGGAGGAGATGGGAGTGCGTGAGGCTGGTGGCCTGCATGTGATTGGCACTGAGCGTCATGAATCACGCCGGGTTGATAATCAGCTGCGCGGCCGTGCTGGCCGTCAGGGTGATCCCGGCAGCACCCGGTTCTTTTTGTCGCTTGGTGACAATCTTTTGCGCATCTTTGGTGGTGAACGTGTGGCTGGCTTGATGAATGCGTTCAGGGTGGAAGAAGACATGCCGATTGAATCGGGCATGCTCACACGCTCTCTGGAGGGCGCCCAAAAGAAGGTGGAAACGTACTACTACGACATCCGTAAGCAGGTGTTTGAGTACGACGAAGTGATGAACAATCAACGGAGGGCGGTGTACACCGAGAGGCGTCGTGTGCTTGATGGTCGTGAACTCAAAAAGCAGGTGATTGGTTATGGCGAGCGCACTATTAATGAGATCGTTGAGGCCTATGTGAACCCAGATCTTCCGCCGGAGGAATGGGATGTCTCGCAACTTGTGAGCAAGGTGAAAGAGTTTGTCTACCTGCTCGAAGATCTCCAGCCCGATCAACTCCAGGGTCTCTCGATGGATGATCTCAAGTCCTTCCTTCAAGAACAGCTGCGCAACGCTTACGACCTCAAGGAAGGTCAGATCGAGGAGTTGCGGCCAGGACTGATGCGGGAAGCGGAGCGTTTCTTCATCCTTCAACAAATCGATACTCTCTGGCGTGAACATCTTCAGGCCATGGATGCCCTGCGTGAATCAGTGGGATTGCGCGGCTATGGTCAGAAAGATCCTTTGATTGAATATAAAAATGAGGGCTACGATATGTTCTTAGAAATGATGACGAATATGCGCCGCAATGTGATTTACTCGATGTTTATGTTCCAGCCCGCTCCCCCTGCAGGGACCCAGTCCACTTCAGCTTAACTAACACCTGAAAAGAGAAAAGTTATTTAGTCTCCCAAAAACTCAAGGATTTCTCGATCCTTGAGGTTTTGGGATTGTCCGGCACTTCCCTCACGAATGGGGCGTCCAGCAGACACCGCGTTTAGGCAACTCTGCAATTCGCCCACTTGATTTTCGAGTTGATCAATCCGCTCCATCAGGTTGCGGATCACATTTGCTTCCGCATCTGGCAGGGCTGAGTGGGCGAGGGGGTTGATCCGCACGCCGCTCTGATGGATCACACGCCCAGGGATGCCCACCACGGTGCAGTTCTGCTCAACACTGCGCACAACCACGGAGCCAGCACCAATCCTGGTGTTAGCACCCACCTCTATGGCCCCCAGCACCTTGGCGCCGGCTCCCACCACAACGTTGTTGGCAAGGGTTGGGTGACGCTTGCCGCTGTCTTTGCCCGTACCGCCCAGGGTGACGCCTTGATAGAGAAGGCAGCGATCGCCAATTTCGCTGGTTTCACCAATCACCACCCCCATGCCGTGATCGATGAATACGCTTCGGCCAATCGTGGCGCCCGGGTGGATCTCGATCCCAGTGATTCCACGCCCCAGCTGGCTGAGCAGCCTTGCCGGCAATTTCAGGGGTAGCCGGGAGCGCCAGAGCCGATGGCTCAGCCTGTGGAGACTGATCGCTTGAAAGCCTGGGTAGCAAAGCAGGATCTCGAGTGGCCCGCGCGCTGCAGGATCCCGTTCGCGGATGATCGCAAAGTCGGCCCGAATTTGATCAAGCATGGCCTTGCTGCTTTGAGCCTGTGGCTAGTGCACTCATCATCTCGTGCGAGCAACCCTGATCGCGGCAGATCCGTGCCTGATCAGTGGCTGACCAAGCCAATTTCTTTGCGCAGTAGATCGATCGTGTCACTGCTGAGATAGCTCTCGGCGCAGTGCACTTGGGGCATGCGCATCAGTTGGGAGCGGTTTTGACGCAGGCTTTGCTCCACCAGCGGCATGCTTGGGCGATCGCAGAGCACGTGGCTTGAGGCGCGCAGAAGGGCCAGCAGCCTGCTGCCGATGTCTGGCGTGGCGGTCATCAGCAGCAGGTCATTGCCGCGCATGCTGTGCAGGATTACCTCGGCGGCGCGCAGGATGCCGGGGCTGATGCTCACCAGGCCAACGCAGCTGCCTTGGCGGAGCTCTTTGAGCATCCCCAGTTCTGCCTTGAAGTCATTGAGATCCACGGCAACTGCGCGCACACCGTGTTTCTTGGCCAGCTCTTCTATGGGCTGGAGGAAGTACCTGCTGGTGACCACCGTTCCGTTGCTGGCGCTTTCGAGCACGCTCTCCAGCTCTTCCATCGGCACCACTTCCACGGGCACATTGATGTTGGGTTCGAGTTCTTCTGCGATCAGCATCGATGCGCCAATGTCTTCTCGCGGGGTGCTCACAAGAACCCGGGCGCCGCAGCGCAGGCGCCAATCGATTTCACGCGTGAGCAGTTCTCGGGTTTGCTGCAGAGTGCACCCTGCATTGAGCAGGCCATCCACGCATTTGCGCACCTCTCGATCGAGATCGGTGACGCCACGATTGCGTATGTGGGGCGGCGTTCGGATTTCTCGTGGCTTTTGTTGATCGCGCACGTAGATCCCAGAACCTGCCATCGCTTCCACCACCCCATCGGTTTCGAGCTGGCGGTACACCTTGCTAATGGTGTTGCGATGCAGGCCGGTCTGCATTGCGAGCTGTCTCGTACTCGGAAGACGATGGCCAGGCGGGTAGTGCCGGGCGGCGATAGCGAAACAGATCTGGTTGTAGAGCTGGGTCGATGCCGGTATGTCGCTTTCCTGTTGGATGTGGAATCGCACGCCGGTGGACCGGATTGATGTGGCCACCTTAAGGACTGGACGGCTTGGTGACAATTGCTGAGCTGATCCTTGTCTCGATCTAGCGGCTTATCTTTACGCGCTGATGTCTGCTCCATCTCTTTTTCCTCCTGTTCTTCCCGAGCCATCGCCAGGGTCCTGGGTGATGGTGAACATCGGTCCGGTGCTGTTGCGCTATGACCTCGAGTCCACTAGCGAAGGTCGGCGTCATAAGGAGGCCACGACT
>JASJLK010000087.1:0-24862 GCA_037620855.1 Synechococcus sp. ChBW.bin.23
GCGCCGACCTGGCGCATCACTGAAACGTTACAAAACGATGGCAGGGGAGTTGTTTGTTACCAAATAAATGTAAGAAGATTGCATCAATCTTTTTGCTTTTGAGTATAAATATTGATAATGATTGCCAAGTATTTTTGAAAAATTAAATCTTGAACCTATCCTGACGTAGAGACCTTTTACTATTTGTTTCATGGTCGCCTGACAACATTTTGTTCTTAGATAATTACCGTTCTCCGCCGCTTTTTTTTAATATCAAATAGTTTGTCTCTCAGTCATTCGGTTGATGTGGTGCTAGAGAGAGTTGATTATCACTATTTCCTTCTAAGTGAAATTTATTCTTCTGCTTGCCATGGTCAGCATGGTTCTGGGTACCTGCGGGAGCGCTCTTGCCGGATCAGCGACTCAAGAGGCGATGGATGAAGAGGTCGCGACTAATAGGGCACTGTCCAAAGTCCCCCAAGGTAAAAAAGTGACTGGCACGTCATGCGTCTCCATTGAGATTGGTATGGGTGGAGAGACCTCCTATCGTTGCACCGTGACCTGGGATTGAAGATACAGCAACGCCTGCCGATCGAGTCACTTTTCAATATTATTTTGCCCCACCAATGTCATGAAATCTGTGCGCTTTTGTGAGACTTCTACCTTTTCCTGAGGTGTGTGCATTTCAGCGCAGATTCAAGGCTTTATGCGCGAGAGCGCTGCTCATAAAAAAGCTGGCTCTAAAAAGCCAGCTTTTGAGTAGGGATTTAGTTTTTGTTTGAAATCGGAGCGGCGGGATTTGAACCCACGACCCCCACTACCCCAAAGTGGTGCGCTACCAAGCTGCGCTACGCCCCGTCAGAAGGAAACTATCACAGCGCATTCCCCGTTTTGTTGAATCGTGTGGAACGTTTCAGCAGGCGGTCTGTCAATTCGCTGCGGGCGTCGCTGTTGTAGCCCCAAAGTCGCAAATCCCTTGCAAGGAGACGCAACTCACAGAGTGTCATCGAAGCCAACTGGAGTTCAGGCAGTGTGCGCCAAGCTCGGCTGGTCATTGGCATTGCATAGCGGTTAGGACGCTCGTTCAACGCAAGCGTTCCATCAGCGAGCCACTCAGGAATGAGCACAACCAAAACTGCAATCAAGCCGTAGAGCTCCACCAATCCCTTAGGCAATGGGTGCAGCCGACGGCGCTGGCGTGGGTCAGTTGAGGGCTTCACGAACCTTTTTTAGGTGCCTTGATGGATCTAAATAAGCGAATTTTCAAATTCAAAACTCTGTTTGTGATCAAATCGCCAAGGAGTTCCCGTTAGGGGTGGGGGTGGATTGCTCTTTCCATAGAAATTGCTCGGCGTTGTTGTCATTAGGCCTCAGACTGAAGATTAAAACGAACACCACAACGAGCGTGAGAGCAATCGCGGCCATGACGACCCTGTCTGGCAAGGCGTTGTTCATTGGCTTAAGCCTTCAGAGAAATCGGGCTGTTGTCACCGCGTAAAACACAGTGACTGATGGACCAGTCGTAGTGGCTCCAAACAGAACTAGGCAGCTTGTAGTTTCCACCCTCAAAGTCTCCGAGCAAGACACCGCTTGGCATGGCTGAGCAATAGGGCCTGCTGCCTGGTCGAGCCAAGTATTGCTGGTGGTACTCCTCGGCTCTAAAAAAGACTTGGTCGGCTGCGATCTCCGTGGTGATTGCAGCAGTCTTTTGCTTGTTCAACGCACACTGATACCAATCACGGCTTGCGACTGCTAGCTCCGCTTGGTGCGCTGTGCTGGTGTAAATCGCTGATCGATACTGGCTTCCACGGTCATTTCCTTGTTGATCGCCTTGCGTTGGGTTGTGGCATTCCCAAAACAACTTCAAGAGATCACTGAAATCAATGGCTGTCTTGCTCCACACCACTCGCACCACTTCCGAGTGACCTGTGCGTCCGCTGCAAACTTGTTCGTAGCTTGGATTTTCGACCTTCCCGCCTGCATAACCAACTGCTGTTGACACCACACCAGGCAGTCTCCAAAAGCCTTTTTCCGCCCCCCAGAAACAGCCGCAACCAAATAGGGCCTCTTCGTGATCGTCCATGAGCGGCGCATTGAGTGCAGTCCCGAGAACCACATGCCGCCCTTGATCGCTGGATGGCTGTGAAGGTGTTGTTTGTCCGGTAAGCCAGGAGGGCAGCATCGCGATTAAGCCAGTCCCAAAACCTTAGGCAACTGATTTGGGTTCCAGCTGAATGTGATTCAGCAAAGTCGTCACAAAGGCGAATAACAGAAAAGGCAAGCTCAACACAAGGATCAGACCTACTCCCACAAGCGCGAATAGCGGTTTTGACGATCCCATCAGAGCTAGGCCAGAGGCCAAACTCACAAAAATTACCGCCATCCAGGCCAAGATTTGGCCGTAAACGTCGCCGAAGGTGAGGGTGCAGCGCACCGCGAAAGGAGGGCTGGAAGACATCGCTAAAACCTTTTGATCCAGCTAAGCCCCGAACGCACCATTTGTAGTGACTTTATGGATAAGCGTTTCATGTTTCAAACCACGGCATCCAATCGTTCTGCGACCTGCTCCCGCTCCCAAAGGCTGCGATACGGGCCTTTGACGGTAATGAGTTCGTTGTGATGGCCCTGCTGAACGAGGCGTCCCTGCTCCATAACAAGAATCCGATCGCAAGCTGCCGCTGCCGATAACTGATGGCTGATCATCACAATTGTGCGTTGGGTTTGCCGACGGACGGACGCGAGAATTTCTGCAGCCGTGTTGTTGTCGACGCTGGCTAAAGCGTCATCCAGTACCAGCAGAGGTGAGGTCATTAACAAGGCTCTGCCAAGGGCCGTTCGTTGCCGTTGCCCCCCGCTGAGTGTGATCCCTCTTTCTCCCACCAAGGTCTCAAAACCATCGGGAAAGCCCTTCACATCAGCAAGCAGGCGCGCTTGATCTGCCGCTGCTTCTACTTGATCCATTCCTGCCTCTGGATCTCCGTAGCGAAGGTTGTCGGCAAGGCTGCTGGTGAACAAATAGCCCTCCTGTGGAACGAGTGCAATCTGTTTTCTGAGGTCTTGCAGTCGGAGTTGTGTGAGATCGCAGCCATCTAAAAACAGCTGTCCCTCGGGGACTTCCACCATCCGACCAAGCGCTCGGGCCAAGGTGGTTTTTCCACAGCCAACAGGACCAACGACCGCCACCAGCTCGCCAGGAGCAATGCGGAATGAAAGGCCCCTCAAGGTGTCCTGGTCGCTGCCGTCGTAACGAACATGCAAATTCCTTGCTTCCAGTTCGCCCTGCATCTGTTTTTTAATAGCAACGGGCTCTAATGGATCAACAACACGAGGACGGCGTGAAAGTAGCTCCTCGACTCGCTCCAAACTGACTTGACCGGTCTGAAAGGTGTTGAGCGTGAAGCCCAATAAGGCCGTTGGAAAAACAAGACGCTCCACATAAAGGATGAGGGCTACCAAGCTTCCGATGGTGAGCGTTCCCCTTTGCAGCTGCCCGCTGCCGAGGGCAATTAAGAGCAGCAAAGAGATGGAGGAAATTCCTTCTAGTAGTGGAAAAAGAGTGCTGCGGGTTCGAGCCAAGCGAATGGCCGCATCCCTGTAGTTTTTATTCCGGGTTCCAAAGGCCTCCAATTCAGGAGCCTCTTGTCCGTAAATCTTGATCGCTGCGATGCCGGAGAGATCTTCTTGAATGAGCTCACTCAGACCAGCCAAATCTTCCTGTTGGCGTCGCTGTTGGCGCATCATCCGGCCGCCAAACAAGCGCACTGAGCCGAGCATCACTGGATAGAGGGCGATCGCTGCAAGGGTTAGACCTGGATCAATCGCCAACATCGCTGGGAGCGTGAAGGCGTAAGCCAAAACTGTGTTGGTCAGGCTGAGGACAGCGAAGCCAAGGAGCCTCCTTACATTTTCGACATCACTCGTGGCACGGCTAATAATTTCGCCGCTACCTGTTTGCTGCACCCAGCCAGGCTCCTGCAGCAGCATTTGATCAAATAATTTTTGGCGTAATTCCACTTCAACTTGCCGCCCAACCCCAAACACCAATTGGCGAGAAATCAGCCGGGCAATACCCATACCCGTCGCCAGCAGAACGATGAAACCGGCTTGACGCAGAACGTCGGAGATTGCGAACCCGTCTTGAAGGTCATCAATCACGCGCCTCACTTCAAGCGGGATCGCGACGCTGAGAATATTCACCACGACCAGAGTGAGGGCTCCCACCACAACCGTGCGACGGTGCGGACGCAGATAGCGACCGATTAAATCGAGACGGAAGGCGGCCATGCCTGGTGCAGAACAGCTATCAACCTAGGCATTCGTCTTGGTTGAAAGTTGGTTCGCAACCTTCCTCTCTGCGAGTCATAGCTGGTTACTTATCGATCTGGTCATTGCCTCATTTGTGGGTGATAGTGGAGTAGTCCCTATCACCCGGCCCGGCGTGCATCTGCACACCGGGCTTTTTTCTGACTAGCTACTTCAATCGCATTTCTTTCATGGTCACTGCATCAGCGTTCTGGCCCCAACTTCTTGAGCAATTGTTGGTTGGAAACATTTTGTCTAAGGAGAACGCTGCTGCGCTGATGGAGGCCTGGCTGGCGGAAGAGCTCACGCCAGTTCAGACAGGTGCATTCCTCGCTGCGTTGCGCGCACGCGACGTTCAAGGCACAGAACTCGCTGCGATGGCCCAAGTTTTGCGCAAGGCGTGTGCGCTCCCAAACGCGAAACCAAACCTTGCTCTTGTCGACACCTGTGGAACGGGTGGTGATGGGGCCAATACCTTCAATATTTCAACAGCTGTGGCTTTCACAGCGGCGGCCTGTGGGGCCAATGTCGCGAAACATGGCAACCGCAGCGCCAGCGGAAAGGTCGGCTCCGCGGATGTTCTAGAGGGATTGGGATTGCAGCTCAAAGCTCCATTGGAAATGGTGGTGGGCGCCTTGTCTGCCTCCGGAGTGACGTTCCTTTTTGCACCCGCATGGCATCCAGCACTCGTGAATCTTGCTCCTCTTCGCCGCAGCTTGGGGGTGCGAACGGTGTTCAACCTGCTTGGCCCTCTGGTGAATCCACTCACACCAGAAGCTCAAGTTCTCGGTGTTGCTAAAGCTGAACTGTTGGACCCGATGGCTGAGGCGTTGCAACAACTCGGGCTTACTCGTGCTGTTGTGGTGCATGGCGCAGGAGGGCTGGATGAAGCCTCGCTAGAGGGACCCAATCAAGTGCGCATTCTTGAAAACGGAAACGTTCATGCCGATCAACTCAACGCCTCTGATTTTGGTTTGACTCCTGCCCCCCTTGATGCATTGCGGGGTGGGGATTTGTTGACCAATCAGCAGATTCTTGAGGCGGTCTTGAAGGGTGAAGGTACTGCTGCACATCGTGATGCGGTTGCCTTGAACACCGCGCTGGTCCTTTGGGCTGCAGGCATTCAGTCTGATTTGTCTGAGGGAGTTAAACAGGCTTTGACAAGCTTGGAGGCAGGTCAGCCGTGGCATCGACTTGTGTCTCTGCGTGATGCCCTGGAAGGTCGCAAGGAAGAATGAAGAGGCCATGGCTGACACTCGCTTCTGCTAATGACCGCTCTTAACCCATTCACAGCGCGTTTGGTCCTGCAGGACGGCACGGTTCTCGAGGGCTTTGCCTGCGGTCAGCGCGGCAGCGTGATAGGCGAGGTGGTCTTCAACACTGGGATGACGGGATACCAAGAGGTTTTAACGGATCCCAGTTACTCAGGTCAGCTCATCACATTTACTTACCCGGAGATCGGCAATACGGGAGTTAATCCAGATGACCAAGAGGCGGATCAGCCTCATGCCCGTGGATTGATCGTGAGGCAGATGGCTCCTCAAGCGAGCAATTGGCGTAGCAAACAGTCTCTTCCTGAATGGATGGAGCAAAACGGTGTAATCGGCATTCGTGGTGTGGATACTCGTGCTCTGGTGAGGCATCTGCGCGAATTGGGCCCCATGAACGGTGTAATTAGCAGCGACGGTCGCCCTGCTCTTGAGCTTTTAGAGGATCTCAAGCAAGCCCCTTCGATGGAGGGGCTCAACCTGGCTGATCAGGTGACCACCTCAACCGCTTACCGCTGGACCAAGCCCTGCCGCGTCGCGTTTGACCAACGGTTTCAAGCGCGTCCTGAACGCCCTTATCGGGTTGTAGCAATTGATTTCGGGATTAAGCGAGCCATTCTTGAGCGATTGGTTAGCCACGGTTGTGACTTAACCGTTTTGCCCGCCAATTCAGATCTCAATACTGTGCTCTCTTACGAGCCTGAAGGTGTTTTCCTCTCCAACGGACCTGGTGATCCAGCGGCTGTGCAATCAGGCATCACGCTGACCCAAAGTTTGTTGGAACACCAGCAGCTGCCGATGTTTGGGATCTGTTTGGGGCATCAAATTCTGGGATTGGCCCTCGGGGGCACAACATTCAAGTTGGCCTATGGCCATCGAGGCCTTAACCATCCATGTGGCAGCACCGGTCAGGTAGAAATCACAAGCCAAAACCATGGGTTTGCTCTTGACGCCGCTTCATTGCCCGCTGAAAAAGTAGAGGTGACTCATTTCAATTTGAATGACCGCACCGTGGCGGCATTTGCCCATCGGAATCAACCAGTGTTTGGCGTTCAATATCACCCTGAAGCAAGCCCAGGCCCCCATGATGCAGATCATCATTTCGCCCGCTTTGCGGGCTTGATGGCAGATCGCCGTTGAATCTTGATCAGATCGTGGTGAGAAGGAGACAATCTCCCTAGAATTACTCCCAACAGAATTTCGGGGGATGAGTCCCATTACTGAACTGCAGCGATTAACCGTTTCGCTTCGGGGTGGCTTCCAGCAAAGGGGTGGCTGCGTGGTGTTTCATTTCACCGGTCAGCTTGATGCCTATTCCGAGAGTCAGTTTATGACCTACGTGACTGATGTTTTGAAACCGAATAAGTCACCGGCCGTGATTGACCTCATCAAGATTGATTTTCTTGACTCGTCTGGCCTGGGTGTTCTTGTTCAATTTGCCAAACAATGCAAAGACTCCAAGCGACGCTTTGCGGTTGTTGGCAATGCCCGCGTTGTTCAAACTGTCAAGTTGGTGAAACTTGAGGAGTTTCTCCACCTATCGGAAGATCTTGATAAGGCTGTTAGCCAACTTTCAACTTGAGTGACTGGATTCGTTCTCAGTTGCCACAAGAGCCTGAGCGTGATCTTGGATCGTTACAGCTTGCTTGGCTTGGAGATGCTGTCTGGGAACTGCATCAAAGATTGAGATTTTGCAAAACTCCGGGACGATCCCAGGATCTACACCAAGCGGTTGTTTCTTTCGTAAGAGCTGATGCTCAAGCCGCCGCTTTAGAAAAACTTGAGCCGTTTTTGACGGATCAGGAACGCGATTATGTGAGGCGTGGACGTAATCGGGCTGGCCGAGGACCTAAGCGAGCTGATGCCGGCGTGTATGGGAGAGCAACGGGATTTGAGACAATGATTGGCTGGCTCTTTTTGCAGAATCCGGCGCGGCTTGCGCAGCTCTTGGATCGACTCGAGGAGACCGACACCGTCCTGTCATAACCACCCCTGCTATGAGCTCACGATTCGACCGCCGCCCCCCCTCCAGCTCTTCTGGCAGCGGCTCAGGTTCACGCGGTCGACGTCCGTTTCGTGATGGATCACCACCCATACGTCGCGATCGGGATGACAGCTGGGGTGGACGTCCTGAAAAGAGAACTAGCGACCGAGGTTCCAGTGACAGTCGCCCCTCGGATCGGCGCTTTTCAGAACGTCGTTCTGGCGACGCGTATGGAACGGATCGTCGGCCTGCTTTTGATCGCGGCTCTTCCGATCGAAGACCCTCGGATCGACAGTTTTCTGACCGAAAGTCTTCGGATCGATACTCTTCGGACCGACAATCGTCTGATCGTCGGCCCTCCTTTGACCGTCGCTCAGCTGAGGGCCGCTCTTCAGGCAACCGTTTTTCAGATCGTCGCTCAAGAGATTCTGGCCCGAGTGACCGCCAATCTTCCTTTGATCGTCGCCCTTCAGTCGATCGGTCCTCAGATCGGTCCTCAGATCGTTCCTCAGATCGTTCCTCAGATCGGTCCTCAGATCGTTCCACTGGGGATCGGTCCTTAACGGATCGTTCCTCCTCAGACCGGTTCAATGACAGTCGCCCCCCTGAAGGCTCTTTTTCAGATCAACGTTTTTCTGAACGTCGTTTTAAAGATTCGGGCTCAACGGATCGCAGGCCGTCTTTTGATCGCCGCTCTTCTGATCGCTCCAACGGAGACCGTCGAGCGCGTTTTGCGGATCGTCGTGGTCAGGGCGGCAGCGGCGGTAAAAGCTTTTCAGCACGCGTGGACGACAAACCCCGTGGTGAGTCCAGTCCTCACGCCGCGGAGGCTGTTGCCGATGATTTTCTTTGGGGGCGTCATGTCACTCAGGCGGCTCTAGAGGCAGGCAGGCCCATCCATCGCATTTGGTGTACCTCTGAGCTGCGCAGTGCCTCGAAGTTCCTTCAGCTGCTCAAGGATGCCAAATCGTCCGGAGTGTTGGTTGAGGAGGTCACCTGGGCAAGGCTTGGCCAGCTCACCGGTGGCGCTGTGCACCAGGGCATTGTTTTGCAAACTGCCGCAGCTGAAACCTTTGACCTCGAGGATTTGGTGAATGGATGCAGCGCCTTGGACGAGGCACCGCTGTTGTTAGCCCTAGATGGTCTGACCGATCCCCATAATTTGGGCGCCATTGTGCGCTCAGCTGAAGCGCTCGGAGCTCATGGCGTTGTGCTTCCTCAGCGAAGAAGTGCTGGATTAACGGGCTCTGTCGCCAAGGTTGCTGCCGGTGCCCTTGAGCACTTACCTGTTGCTCGGGTCGTCAATCTCAACCGTTCCCTTGAAACTCTGAAATCGTCTGGTTATCGGGTCATTGGCTTGGCTGAGGAAGGTGATCTCACCCTTGAGGAGGTGGATCTGGATGGTCCGCTCGTGATTGTGACCGGCTCTGAAGGGCAAGGATTGTCGATGTTGACGCGTCGTCATTGCGATCAGTTGATCCGCATTCCCTTGCGAGGGGTCACCCCCAGTTTGAATGCATCGGTTGCTACGGCTATTTGTGTGTACGAGGTGGCGCGTCGCGGCTGGATGAAGGGTCTCAAGGGACAAAACCCATCGCCACGAATTACCAGGCCGAAGTTGGCCGGACCAGCTGTCGAAATGGCCCCTGTCGTCCCAGAGCTTGACGACGTCCCCATCTCAGACCAGCCCTCAGACCAGCCCTCAGATCAGCCATCTGGTGAGGCTTATGAGCAAGTTTCTGAGCAGGCCGCGGAGGGGTCACTGGTCAGTGTTGATTTACAGCTGGATTCTGAAATGTCAGGAACTGATGCTTTTGCAGTGAGTATTGATCTCTAATTTCGAGCAAATGTCTTGTAAGCAGGGCAAAATATATTTACCTCGACTGCTCTTCCATGAGCCCCTTGATCAGGCCCCTGCGCAGTCTCGCCAATGGCCTTGGCTTTGCATGGTGGGCTCGTGTCCAAACCCATGGGCCTGATGTCACGTATTGGTTCGGTCCCTTTGTCACCAAGAACGGTCTCGAACAAGTCCTGCCAGTCTTTCTCGACGACCTTTCCTCAGAAGCACCTTCCTCGATGGATCATTCGGTTCTCCGTTGCCGTCGATCCGAACCGCTAACCATCAACGCTCAAGGGTGATGCTGCGGCTGATAGCGTCAATGTTGGAACCCAAATCCTGCAGATGGCGATTGCCGAGTGGCGTCAGCAACTTGAACGCGGTGAAGTCTCCGCAAGGGAGCTGACTGATCATCATCTGGCCCGAATTGAGGCAGTTGATTCAAGCGTTCATGCCTTCTTGGAGGTCACAGCAGATCGTGCTCGCGCCGATGCTGATCGTTTAGATGAGGCCCGTGCCGCAGGGGAGGATCTTCCGCCCTTGGCAGGTGTGCCGATAGCCATCAAGGACAACCTCTGTACGAAAGGCATTCGCACAACCTGCTCCAGCCGGATGCTGGAATCTTTTGTTCCGCCCTATGAATCCACCGTTACGGATCGCCTCTGGCGTTCTGGAGCTGTATTGATTGGAAAGACCAATTTGGATGAGTTCGCCATGGGCGGCTCAACCGAAACATCCGCGTTTGGTCCCACAGCGAACCCCTGGAACACGGAGTATGTGCCAGGAGGGAGTTCTGGAGGAAGTGCAGCAGCCGTTGCAGCGGGTGAATGCATGGCGTCCTTGGGGTCCGATACGGGTGGATCCATCCGACAACCAGCATCCTTTTGTGGCGTGGTGGGTCTGAAGCCCACCTACGGCCGCGTGAGTCGTTACGGGCTGGTGGCTTTTGCAAGCTCGCTTGACCAAGTGGGCCCCTTTGCTACGTCCGTGTCGGATGCAGCTGAGCTGCTGCAAGCGATCGCTGGGGAAGATCCGCGAGATTCCACTTGCCTAAAGGCCCCTGTCCCCAATTACCGCGACCGTCTTGGTCGCTCGGTGAGTGGGGTGCGCATCGGAGTGGTGCGTGAGTGCTTTGATCAGGAAGGACTTGATCCTCAAGTCAAAGCTTCGGTGCTTGCCGCTGCTGATCTATTGCAGTCTCTAGGGGCTGAGCTCGTGGATGTGAGCTGCCCTCGTTTCAACGACGGAATTGCCACCTACTACGTCATCGCTCCTTCCGAAGCATCAGCCAACTTGGCTCGCTACGACGGCGTGAAGTACGGCTTCCGAGCTGACGATGATTCCAGCCTTGCTGCGATGACGGCTCGAAGCCGAGCTGAAGGCTTTGGTAGTGAAGTGCAACGGCGCATCTTGATTGGTACCTATGCCCTATCTGCAGGATATGTCGATGCTTACTACCGCAAGGCCCAGCAGGTTCGGACCTTGATCCGTCGGGACTTCGAGACGGCATTCGCCTCCGTGGATGTATTGCTAACCCCCACTGCTCCGTCCACCGCCTTTGCTGCGGGTGCCCATGCAGACGATCCCCTGGCGATGTACCTGGCGGATTTACTCACCATCCCTGCCAATCTGGCGGGCCTACCAGCCATCAACGTGCCTTGTGGTTTTGATAGTGCGGGGCTGCCGATAGGAGTTCAACTGATCGGCAACGTCCTTGAGGAGCCTTTGTTACTCCAGGTGGCCCATCAGTACGAGCAGTCTGCAGATGTAATGGCTCGACGTCCTGAGGGAAGCTTTATTCCCGCTTGAAGTCGCAGCAAAGCGCCTTAACCCCCTGCATGTAGTGCTTGCAGGGATTGATACCCCTACATATTGCGCATGCGTTTACGCTGGTGGTATGGGATTTGTTCCGCTCCATAACCACAGCGACTACAGCCTTTTGGACGGAGCCTCACAGCTTCCCCAAATGGTGGAACGTGCCAAAGAATTAGGGATGCCTGCACTGGCACTCACGGACCACGGAGTGATGTACGGAGCTGTAGAGCTTCTCAAGCTGTGCAAAGGAGCAGGGATCAAGCCGATTATCGGCAATGAGATGTATGTCATCAACGGTTCGATCGATGACCCACAACCTAAAAAAGAGCGTCGCTATCACCTTGTGGTGTTGGCGAAGAATGCCACTGGATACCGCAATTTGGTGAAGCTCACAAGCATCAGCCACTTGCGTGGGATGCGAGGACGAGGAATCTTTTCCCGTGCCTGCGTTGATAAACAGTTGCTGAAGCAATATGGCGAAGGTTTAATCGTGGCCACCGCTTGTCTCGGTGGTGAAATTCCCCAGGCGATTATGCGTGATCGCCCTGATGTGGCAAGTGATGTGGCGCTTTGGTATCAGGAAACCTTCGGCGATGACTTTTATTTAGAAATTCAGGATCACGGCTCACCTGAAGACCGCATTGTCAATGTAGGAATTGTTCGGATTGCTAAGGAACTTGGAATTCGTTTGATTGCAACCAATGATGCTCATTACCTCACGCGCAACGATGTAGAAGCGCATGATGCCTTGCTCTGTGTTTTAACCGGCAAGCTGATCAGCGATGTGAAAAGGTTGCGTTATACCGGCACCGAATACCTTAAAAGTGAAGAGGAGATGTCACGGCTCTTTGCTGATCATCTTGCGCCAGATGTGGTCTCGGAAGCGATTAGTAACACTGTGCAAGTTGCAGAAAAAGTCGAGGATTACGACATCCTTGGCCGGTATCAGATGCCTCATTTCCCAATCCCAGAGCCACACACTCCTGTGAGTTATTTGCAGGAAGTAACAGAGAAGGGTTTACGCAATCGTTTGGAGATTGATTCCGAAACTGCCATTGATCCCAGCTACGGGGATCGATTGTCCCATGAATTAAAGATCATGGAACAGATGGGATTTCCTACCTATTTCCTTGTGGTGTGGGATTACATCCGCTTTGCGAGAGAACAGGGAATTCCCGTTGGACCGGGGCGAGGCTCAGCGGCGGGATCACTGGTGGCCTACGCCCTTGGAATTACCAATATTGATCCTGTGAGTAATGGCCTCTTGTTCGAGCGATTTCTGAATCCAGAACGGAAGTCGATGCCTGATATTGATACTGATTTCTGTATCGAACGTCGGGGTGAAGTGATTGATTACGTCACCCGCCGTTATGGCGAAGACAAGGTGGCTCAGATCATCACGTTTAACCGTATGACGTCTAAGGCGGTCTTGAAAGATGTGGCAAGAGTGCTGGATATTCCCTATGGCGACGCAGATCGACTAGCCAAACTGATTCCGGTTGTACGCGGTAAACCTGCCAAGTTGGCAGCGATGATCGGTGAGGAGTCTCCTAATTCAGAATTTCGCGAGAAGTACAAGAAAGATCCAGTCGTGAAGCGCTGGGTCGATATGGCAATGCGCATTGAAGGGACCAACAAAACATATGGAGTTCACGCTGCTGGAGTTGTCATCGCAGCGGATCCTCTCGATGAACTTGTTCCCCTCCAGAGAAATAATGATGGACAGGTTATTACTCAATACTTTATGGAAGATGTGGAGTCCATGGGACTCCTAAAGATGGACTTCTTGGGTCTCAAAAATCTCACGATGATCGACAAAACTCTGCAGCTAGTTGCTGCTACGAGTGGAGAAAGGATTGATCCAGACAAGCTTCCAATTGAAGATCCTGAAACTTATGCCCTGCTTGCCCGTGGTGACTTGGAAGGAATCTTCCAGCTTGAATCCACTGGAATGCGTCAAATCGTTCGTGATCTGAAGCCCTCATCTTTGGAGGACATTTCTTCGATTTTGGCACTTTATCGACCTGGTCCTTTAGATGCAGGATTAATTCCTAAATTTATTAACCGTAAGCATGGTCGTGAGGCCATTGATTTTGCACATCATTCCATTGAGCCGATCCTTAAAGAAACCTATGGGATTATGGTTTATCAAGAGCAAATCATGAAAATTGCTCAAGATATGGCTGGGTATTCATTGGGTGAAGCTGATTTGCTTCGTCGCGCGATGGGTAAGAAAAAAGTGTCAGAAATGCAAAAACATCGTGGGATCTTTGTGCAAGGTGCTTCCGATCGAGGCGTGGATCCAAAAGTTGCTGATGAACTGTTTGACCAAATGGTGCTATTTGCTGAATATTGTTTTAATAAAAGCCACTCCACTGCCTATGGAGCCGTTACTTATCAAACGGCCTATTTAAAAGCTCATTATCCGGTGGCTTACATGGCTGCCTTGCTCACGGTGAATGCAGGAGCAAGCGACAAAGTGCAGCGCTATATCTCTAATTGCAATGCGATGGGCATTGAAGTAATGCCTCCCGATATCAATGCATCAGGGATCGATTTCACTCCTAAGGGTGATCGCATTTTGTTTGGCTTGTCTGCTGTTCGTAATCTCGGTGATGGCGCGATCCGTGCCGTAATTGGGTCTAGGGATTCAGAAGGAGCGTTCCAATCGCTTGCTGATCTCTGTGATCGTTTTCCCTCTGGGGTGTTGAACCGCAGAAGTATGGAGTCGCTGATCCATTGCGGAGCGATGGATGCTCTTGAGCCCGAGGCGAATCGGGCTCAACTGATGGCTGATTTAGATCTTCTTCTCGATTGGGCCACGTCTAGGGCCAAAGATCGTGCCAGTGGACAGGGCAATTTGTTTGATCTGATGGCAGCATCAAGCGATGGCGCTGATGATGCGGCAACCGACCTCAGCTTGGCTCCAAAGGCTCCTGCGGTGAAGGATTACCACCCCACCGAAAAGCTCCGGCTGGAGAAGGATCTTGTTGGTTTCTATCTTTCTGATCATCCGTTGAAACAGCTCACTCCTCCAGCGAAGCTTTTGGCTCCGATTGGGCTCGGGAGTCTTGAAGAACAAGCCGATAAAGCCAAGGTCAGCGCGATTGCGATGATCAGTGAGATCCGTCAGGTCACCACTCGCAAGGGAGATCGAATGGCGGTCTTGACTTTGGAAGACCTCACTGGATCCTGTGAAGCGGTGGTTTTTCCAAAAAGCTATGCACGTTTGGCTGATCACCTGATGGCTGAGGCTCGTCTGCTGGTCTGGGCGGCAGTGGATCGTCGCGACGAGCGGGTTCAATTGATCGTGGATGACTGCCGAGCCATCGATGATCTGCGTCTACTGATGGTGGAACTTGATCCAGAACAGGCCAGCGATGTGGCCGTCCAGCACAAGTTGCGTGAATGTCTTCAGGCCTACCGTCCAGATCAGGACCAGTTGGGAGTTCGAGTCCCCGTTGTTGCTGCCGTTCGACAGGGCAATACGGTTCGTTATGTGCGGCTTGGACCTCAGTTTTGTGTACGCGATGCTTCCGCCGCAGCCCTTCACCTCCAAGAGAAGGCTTTCAATGTGAAATGCAGCGAACCTCTACTGAATTAATTGCAATATGAATCACAGGATTTGCTTAGCTCTGTTTCTGAGACCGAATGGATTCGCGCATTCGCTGGATATTGGGCTTGATGTGTTCAAGTCCAAGCAAGGTCCCGGCATTTTGTTCCCAACTTGCCGATAGAACGCCGTAACTCAGTCCCCCGAGACCCAACAAAAAGAAGCCGCCAGATCCAAGCAAGGTGATCCCAGGTGGCACGTCCATGATTTGGCGTGAAACCAGGAAATAGCTTCCTACAAAAACACCCATCCCCATGATTGAAGGGATCCCTGTGGCAATAGCCACGCGCCGTGCCATTCGATTGGCCACCGACTTGGGAATGGGTTGACTACTTCCTGATTGAGAATCAGGTCGTTTGGATTGTGATTTCGTTCCTTCTGCTGACCGGCGCGGCTCGAAGGGCAGAGAGTTGCGTCGATCAGCCATGGGCTCCTGAAATCCAGTGCAGCATGCTTAGCCGCGGATTCCAAGCTTAGAAATGAGATCGCTGTAGCGCTGCTCGCTTTTGCCACGGACGTAACTCAGCAGGCGCTTGCGACGACCAAGCATCTTCAGGAGACCCTGGCGGGATGAAAAGTCGTGGATGTTTTGCTGAAGATGGCCGCTGAGCTGCGAGATGCGCTCGCTGAGCATGGCGACCTGAACCTCTGCCGATCCGGTGTCGGTGGCATGGGTTTGGTGACTGTTGATGAGTTGCTGCTTTTCAGTTGTATCAAGCGACATGCGAAGCGTCCGGCCCTACTTGTGCAAAGAACCAATTTACCTTGTCGTGGGCACGATTACGCAGAAGGGCGGTTCAACCAACGCAGACAGTCGCGTAACCACCCATCTCCGTCATCAGACGGCGGGACTTCTTCCCCTGTGGCCACTGCGCGCATCGCGCGACGTATCTCTAGATCCTCATACCCCAGTGTGCTGAGGGTGAGCTGTAAATCTTGCAGTGGATCTGGTTCAATTGGCAGTGATTTGAGATCACTTCTATCTACAAGGGAGAGGTCGGAACGATCACTTTCTCGCTCCGCACTCCAGGCACTCAGACGATCGCGAAGCTCCACCGCAAGGCGTTCTGCTGTTCGTTTGCCGACACCTTGAGCTTGGGTGAGGCGACGCAGGTCCCCATCGATGATCGCTTCAATCAACTCTGCAGCGCTGCAGCTCTCCAGCAACGCCAGTCCCACCTGAGGACCGACACCATTCACGCTGATCAGAACTCGAAATAGGTCCCGTTCCCTTCGATCCGGGAAGCCAAACAAACTCGAGCCATCGTCCCTCTGCACCTGATGAATCCAGACGGTGCATGTTGTTCCGGCCGAGAGAGGTTGCAGGTACCTCGACGCAAGTTGAACTTCATACCCCACACCAGCGCAAGCAATAACCAATCCCTGACGACCGCCCTGACTCCAGTGTTCGATTCGATCTCCTTGAAGCCAGCCAATCATGCGAATCCTTTTAATGGCCCCATCGAGGCTCCTAGGGGCGTGTCGTGGGGAAAGACATCACACAAGGCAAGCCACCGATGGCTGACAGCTGCATCTTGAACAAGAGTCAACATTCGACAACCACCGTCTTGAGACTGATGAAAAGACCTTCCGCCATCGCTGAGAGCCAAGCGTTGATCGAAAGGTCACACAGGTGATCGCCTTGGTGCAATGCCAGGGCATAAAAAAAGAAGGCAAATCCGCCTTCTTCGCGGGTGTGAGGAGTCAAATCTTGTAAGGAGACCATGATCAATAAAAACGTGCCACTCAGTCAACCGACGGATACGTAGAGACTTGTTTGCACAGATGTCTGCGCCTTTTTCACTTGAAGATGGCGTCTTCTGGAGGTGAAAACAACAAGGCAACATGTCCAACAAAAGGGACTATGCGCCCTTTGTGGGGTTGTCGTTCAATCACTCTCCTCAAATAACGTGAGTGTTGATCGGCTCTGTTTGGGTGATTCCCAGAGTTTGCAGGCCATCAAGGCCACCTGCCTGCAGCAGAATGTGCTCTAAGAATGAAAATTTTTAGAGGCATAAAAAAAGAAGGTGTTTGAAGCCTTCTTTGGGGGGGTGTGAGGAGTCAATCCTTTGTCAGGAGTTGACCCTTTCTTTATAAGTCAATGGTCAAGCTTTGTGCTAATCCAACTAGTGACAAGACACGTCTTGCACGATCTTTCCAATACGCGTGATGCTTCCGTTATCAAAGAATGGAGACGGCCGTTGATGTGTTTTGCTCCCAACTCGGGCTCACCAGCATGAGTGGTTTTGCGGCTGGTCATCAATGCCCTCTTCTATTAGGGCTTTTGAAGGAAGTCTTTCATCTATATGACTTGGCTGGTAGGCGATGACGCCACTCATCCCAGAGAAATTGAAAATAAAACCTTGATCGCATAGTCATCCAGATACTTCTGGAAGTGGGAAGCTTTTGCCAATCGCTCGAGCGCTCAATCTCATTTTATCGCTGACGATCCATTGAGCAAAAGTATTGCTGTTGGGGCCTGGCCAGTATTTGTATTCTTTGGTGAATGGATAGTTGCTTGGGGATGATTCAATCTTTTCAACCGTTAATAAAGCATCATCATTTATCCATTGCTGAATTAATCGAGATTGTCCACTGCCCACTCCCTGATAAGGATCTAAGAGGTTTTTATGAAGATGCCCCCAGCAAGAACCATTTTGGTGAGGATGCTGCCATACCTCCCAACGATCACAAGTGTGGTTGGTGCTGCCCTCCATACCACGAAGAACAAGAAGCCAATAATGATCTGCAAAGATGCCAGGTAGTCCAGGAATCTTGGCAGCCCGAAGCTCAACTTTAATCATTATTCATTTTCAAGGTGTTCGTGGTTTTATTCCGATAGAATACGATGGTTGAAGCAGTTGATGCGATGTGGCTCTGATTATGCACATTGCTTCAGAGACTAATGGTGATAGCTTAGGGATGCGTCTAATAGCAGAGTTACCCTTAATGAACATTCCCGCTCGTGGCGGGGCTGAGGATAATTTGTCGGGAAAGCAATTCACGGAATCAATATTTCCTTTCTGCTCGTAACTCTCTTGTTAGATCTTTCAATCCGTCTTTAATTTATTTATTGTATTGCGAGGTAGATTTTCTGATCATCAATAGATAGTGATCGTCACTGTCGGAGTCACTGTGGTTGCTTGTGGATAAACGAACAAAATAACAACTAATTCAGGATTTTTAATTAATATTTATTCTATTACTCGCTTCTTCTTGCGTCTTCTGGCTCAATTTCAGGCTCAAGATGTTTGGCCATGCACATTGTTACACAAACTCCATCGTTGAGGTCACAGCTTGTGATGCATTCGAAGTAAGCATCTACTGCCTGCCATCGCTCTGTGATTGATTTAAAGGTGTGTTCATTCTTGAAGGCCCTCATCTCGCTCTCTCGAATGTGATCTTTGATACGATGGTTTTTCTTATTAAGCAATTTAAACATTGCGGAATAAGTAGTACCTAAGTGTTTTAGCTTATGCGGCTCAAGGGTTCTCGTCCTGAATGAGCGGATATGCCTGCTTCTTGAAAACCCGTTGAATGCGAATTTTGAAGTTGTCCGCATTAGCTAATCAGATCATTCCAATCCAATAGTGCACGTAGCCAATGCAGAGATCCCGTCAATTAAAATAATAATCATTCTCAAGTTTTATTGGCTGAAAACAAGAATCATTTTCACTACTGGTTTAATTGCGTGACGTTCATGCAATTTCAGCTCAAGTATTTGCCTTAGCTGTTATAAATAATGTAGATACAATAAGTCAATGACAGCAACACTTGTGAAGTGTGCCTGCCCCGGCTGCACATGTGAAGTGAGCAGTTCTTCTGCAATTTCTAGTAATGGCCAGAGCTTTTGTTCTGATGCCTGCGCAAGCGGTCACTCCAATAATGAGCCTTGCCATGACGCCGCTGGAGCTTGTGGTTGCACTTGTGGATCTTGACCACGACTAAGGGAGGGACACCCTTCCCTTAGTTATTTCCGCATCCGCCAACCCAACTCACTGCATGAACCCCGCCCACGATTAATTGCCTGCATCGTTGTTGGGCAACAAAGTTTTCATCGGGGCGACGAGGGTTAAGGCTACGAGTGCGGTGAAAAGTTTTATTGTTTGAAGGTGTGTGGAGGTCATCCCTCCTGGACCTCTTCACCATCTCTGAAACGGAACGAATCCGAATCACTTGAACGGGTTGTCTTCGCTGCTGCCCTATCCCCAAAGTGACTAAAAGGCTCACATCCAACTGCCAAGCCATCAGCCTATCTCTCTCCACTTCAACTAAGTGAACTCTTCTGGTCCTTCGTTGATTGCCTCATATCAACTCGCTAATGCTTCAAAGATATACTTATAACTTTCAATATACATTTCCTCACCATCTTCATAGCCGACATGGTAGGTTTATGTATTAATCAATGACTATCCACTCTCGTTGAGCATCAATGATTTCATAGTCATCTATAACTTCATTGTCCTTATAAAGAACCAACTCCATGTCAATCTTGCTGAACTTATCCTGTTCGTTCTTCTCTTCCTCCCAATATTTCATGATCTCGTCGTATGATTCAGAAGTCCATTGGGTTTGAGTTACTCCCGTTGTTTGGTTCAGGATGATACTATAATTGGGCATTGTGAAAACGAGGCAATCTGATAGATAAGATAAAAGAGCATTACATAACCACCGAGGGCCCTTAAGGCGAGTTTGCTGTCATCCTTTCCTTTCTCAATTCCCATCTGTTCTCCTAACCACATGCCAAACACCATTGGTGAGTAGATAGTAAAAGGGAACAGGAGAAGAGAGGTGAGGTTAGTTGAGGTAAGAAGGGGGAACAGAGTTATCGTAACGTGAGTAGTAGGGAGAAGTAGATTCGGCTCCTGAAACACCAGCTGTTTGACCTGCTTGACTGATGATGACAACCGCTGCAAGTGCTGGAGCAAATGCGAGAGCGGCGATGGTGAAGAGTTTTTTCATGATGATTGGTTAGAGTTCGTTTTCGTTTTTGTACTCGTCGATTGCCGTAATAATTGCTACAGAAATCATGCTTCTGATCTAAAGGTCAAAGAAGAAGATCATCAGAAGCGAGTTCCTATGCAAAGGTTAAGGAGACGTCTGTCTGTGTAATGAGAACTTCTTGAGCGATCTCTAAGACTCTTCGAGTAACGACCTCAGTGAGGTGCTTGTTTGTCATTGTTTTAGTTGGCTAGATTTTTTCATTTGAAGTGATTAGGAGTGTGTTGACACTTCATCAGGTGAAGTGATTATGTTTATCTGTCTTGATCTTGATCTTGTAGGTGGTCATAAAGGTGTTGATACTAGTTGCCATAGAGATGACATTCTTCTTTCAGTGAAGGGTCTTGCTCTACTGCTGCTAGTAATCGGTAAGCTGCTTCACGTTGTTGTTGATCCATGATCAATTGCAGAAGGTAGTTTCGAAGGATTTGTAGCAGGAACTAGACTTCATTTGTCCATTACTACTTCTGCTGTTTCAGTTGGTCTGACCATAGGAATTAGTGTTGCTATTGAAGGAAGAACCACCACTGCCATTGCAGTTGGTATTGCCCCATGAATCAGTGCGGCAGTTATATCCAGCGTTAGCTTTAGTGGTTGTAATTTCGCCACCACAGAGAAGAGTGAGAACAGCAATGGAAGCAACGAGAGTTTTGAAGTTCATGGTTTGAGAGGTGTGTGGAGGTCGTTCCCCCTCGACCTCCTAACCATCGTTCAACTTGATGGATTTCTCATCCCTCAAATGGGTGAAAAGGGATTGGATCCACTCACTCCAATGGGGGAGAATTATCATGAAGATCAATCCAGCAGAGAGAGCCCTTGTCAAGGCAGCTCAGCAGTGTTCTGAGTTGTTATTGGGAAGTCGTGTCCTGGTCTGTAGTGGGAGCAGGTTGGTACTGACATCGTTATGTCTATGCACCCCACTTCTCCCTTCCGTGGTAGGTGGTGCAACGACAGAGGATGAAGCAATGGAGCTGTATGAGGAGTGTCAACCCGATATCCTTATTACCGGAGAGCTTCTAGAGAAGGGTTATGGGATACGACTAGTAGAGCGAGTGAAGAAGGATCGACCTGAGGTACAGGCTTTGATCTTTTTGAACAGGGAGACACCAGACGTTGTCCAGGAAGCAATGGAAGCGGGAGCCAATGGAGTGATGTTTATTAGTTCAATTGGTAGTGGTGACGGGGATTTTATTAACGCCTTAATTACCATCAATAGCGGCGGCATCTACTACCCAAGAACTTTGCGAGAAGCTGTAACAGCAAGGGTGAAGCCTGCTCCAGTTCTTATCGATCCATTATCGGAAAGAGAGCTAGAAGTGATTCGCTGCATCATTCGAGGGATGAGGAATACTGAAATTGCTGATTCACTATTCGTTTCAGCTGAAACCGTCAAAAGCCATGTCAGCACAGCGATTCATAAGCTTGGGGTAAGAGACAGAACACAAGCAGCAGTCTTTGCTTTGACGCATGGCTTGATTGAAGCAGGCATTTAAAATAACCCCGCTTGTGGCGTGGCTAGTAAATATTCAGATAAGATATATCGCAGAGTTTCAGTATCTGAGTAAGTTCATAATAATCGATTGGATGGATTATTTTTGTTTTCAAAAACAATTTTATGATATTCCTTACCTCAATCTATGACGTTCGTGACGGCTTATCCAAAGTAAGATCACCACAAGTAATGGTGTAAGTAGGTCCGTATAGAGGATTACTCCTGCATTAGATGGAGCTAGGTCATGATTACTTACAACCGAGACCACATGGCCTACACCATCAGCAAAGAACCATATGGAGTATGCACACATTGCTGCCAATAAATAATCACGCTTCCGATTCCAGAAACTACTGAAACCAAGGATTCCAATCATAAGATTGGCGTAAGCCACCTCGTTCTGGAAGGGACTATTTGGCCATCCAATTTGCTCAGCTATGAATGCTCCAAAAGCGATGTGAACGATGAACCCGTAGACGCCCCCTACTCCAAGCACCCAGAAGGCAATCCACAGCAGTGATGCCTCAGCTGCGCGACTGATCGTAAACTGATTTCGGGTCTGCAGAACACCCAGAACAAGAGCAAGTACAACGGTCCAAAGTGAATAATCTGATAGCAGAAAACGCAAAGCTTGTTCCACTTACTCAAACTCCAATCGATACAATTGTAGTTGATTTCCCATCTCTTTTATTCAGATGAAAAGTTTCTTAAAAAAGTTCATTTGAGCAGTGCAGAGATTATCAATTGAATAATTGATATAATTACCTCAGTGCCAGGCTTCGGATGTCCCTAGCTGACACCCTTATTTTAGCGATCTTGTTTTATCTAAATTCCGCTCAATTGTGCTAAAGATCGGATGGCATTCAGCAGTGATTAAAGAAAAAACCGCTTGTGACGGGGCTTAGTTGGTTATGAAGCGGAGAGGGCCGGATTCGAACCGATGGTGCCCTTGCAGGCACGCTGGTTCTAGCCCCGAATGGCAATGCTGACCGCTGCTACCTCTGGCATCTATTGACTGCTTGCGCAAGAATCTGAACAATTGCACTTAAGTCCTATGGCTAAAAACCCCTTAACGTCAATTGTTGGCGCAGATCGTGATGCTTATTTCTGGATCAAAAAGAAGTTTGGTCTTAGCGAGTACCAGATGGGAGCCCTTGTCTGGTTTTCTGCATTGATCATAGGAATCCTGCTTGGAATTTGGATCGGTTGAATTAAGATTGGATCACCGAGCGAAGTTCAAGAATGCCTTTCACCATTCTCGGCATGGTGTAGATCAGCACTGCCACCCCTTGCTGGCGTGCAACATCAGGCAGAAATTGCCGCAGCAGGGTCAACATCTGACCAAAACTTCCAAGCTCTGGGCACTTGCCTGGGAATCACTGCAGGCAGGGCACCAGAGTTGGGTTGAGCCATTCCGTCTCGAAGGATGGATGGATCAGCGCTCAAACTCTTGAGCGGGCATCCCGTTCTGAAAGACGAAGAGGCTGTATTTGCCGAGGCGATGGAACGACAGCGGATTGGAATTTATGCGCACATAAGTCTTGTCCTGATCAATTGCCAAGAATTCAAAGTTCCAGTTTTTGCTCCAGATCTGCGCGTTGCCAGCGGACTGACGAAATTCGCACGGGAAGATTTCAGTGAGGGGAGCATCTCCATACTTAGAGAGCTTGCACTCAGCCTTGACGATTTCAGCTTGCGCTGGTGCTGATGTAATGGCCGCAGCGAAGGCGAGCACTGCGGTGGTGAGTGTGGTGCGGATCATTTATTCACCGTAATCATTAACTCCTGGCGAAGCACTGCAGGCTGGGCACCTGAGATGGGCTGAGCCAAGGCATAAAAAAAGAAGGCGGTTAAGCCTTCTTCGGTGGGTGTGAGGAGCCAAACCTTGTGATGAGTTGGCCACTCCCATGATGATGAGAGCCCTGTAGATCAGTCAACCAACTGATACGTAGATGCTTGATCAACATGATTTCCGAGGCATAATTGATAGGTGAGGAGGGCTTCTTCGCGGAGTGGAAACTAGGCAACACGCCCAACGAGAAGCCGAGAAACCCTGCCTTTGGCGGGGTTTTCTTTTGTCTTGCGTTATCTATATGCCCGGAATGCAGCCTCATCGGGAAGTCAGCGGCATTAGTCATGAATAACGGGCCAAAAAAAACGAGCGGTTTCTCAGGCCGCTCGTGCTCTCCCTTTTGTCAGCAGCTCGATGCCACTGGGAAAAGGATCTCCTATGTCAGTGTTTTTGTTTGTAGCGATACACACCCACTGCTGAAAGTTTGTGCATCGAGAGAGTGCAGAGAACTTGGCGGTAAATGTCTGCTTGTCATAGTTGAACAGATGAGACGGAACCGGCATGGCCGCCAAGATTTATCTGCATTGGACCGCCACTGCCTACGACTGGATTCGCCCTGGGCACTATCACTCGATCATCACTGGTGATGGCCTTGTGCACCGTTTGCATTCCTACAGCGTGGATCTACCTGCCCACACCTGGCAGCGCAACAGCAATGCAGTAGCCCTCTCTTGTTCCTGCATGGGTGGCACCCCTGATCCTTGGACGCAACCACCAACCCCACAACAACTCGAAAGCCTTTGCGCAGAGACGGCTTCGATCGCTCGGAGCTGGGGTTGGAGCGCGGCTGATATCAACATCACCACGGTGATGACCCATGCCGAAGCTGCATCCAATCGCGATGGGCGATCGATGCATGACAACTACGGACCGGTGCTTTGGGGTGGCAGCGGTGAGCGTTGGGATCTTCTGCAACTCAAAAGGAATGGCTCCTCTGATGGTGGTGAACAACTTCGCTCAGGGATTCAGTCTCTAATGCGCGGTGAACCAAGTGCTGGCTTCACTACCACAGCTGACAGGCTTGAACCATTGTTATTTCGTGGTTATACGACAATCATCGCGCGTGGCAATGATTTAACTGTCCAAATCGATGCGAATGGCATGTCATGGGCTTTAGCCGCTGATCTATTGGCTCGTTATGAAATCCCTTATGTTTGGGATACGAGTTTGCAGCGGCTTTTAGTGGGAGCCCTTGATGTAGCCCCTACCTACCGTGCCGATGCCATTCAGGCTGAAGTGGGCTGGGCATTGTTTGAGATGTCGTTGCAAACCGGCAATGCTCCTGTGATTCTCACTGGCATCATGAGGCCCACAAGTGATCATCCTGTTCAAACCGCCCGCGCTTGGTGCAGGGTTGTTGAATTTGCTGAGGAATTCGGCGTGTCTATTGCTTATAACCCTCTGGTGTTAGGTGAACGACGGGGCGGTTGAGTCGCTAAAAAGTGAACTTGATGCAGCTGTACTTCAACATTGCCCACCCATAAGGAGAGGCCGCCCCTCCCGGATGGAAGAGACGGCCTAACTCGCTCGTTTATGCATATCGCAGACCATTAATCAGTGAATCTGTATCGCGGAAGCCTGAACCTCGTATCGAAAACAGTGAACTGAAGGGGTGGTGCGAAGCGGCTGTCTACAGGATTACCTGGGGCCGGGGCTCTAGGTGTGGGGTCGTGTTCTCCGTAGGGCACCTAAGACGGTGCAGATGGAGCATCGATTGGC
>JASJLK010000088.1:0-9937 GCA_037620855.1 Synechococcus sp. ChBW.bin.23
CCGAGGATCCTGCTGGGCGTAGCGAGCATCAGTGATGATGCGGTCGTCGACCAGATCAACCGGCTCGTGGCACTCGCCGCCAACCAGGGAGTGAGCAGCGAACGCATGCCGTGGGAGAACCCCATCCCTGAAGGGTTTGCCAGCAATGAAGATCCGCCCTGGCTGCTGCGCCTCTGCCTACCCCCCGCCCAGCTCCAGCATTTGTTCAGCTCGCGCGAATGCACTGCTCTCAAGGGCTGGCATTGGCAGTTCGCCGCTGGAGCCGGCAGCGGCGAGACCTGGCAACCCAGCGGTGCTCCCGCAGCGGAATACCTGATCGAAGCGCTGAGGCGACGGGTGATGGCGTTAGGAGGTCAGCTCAGCGTGCTGATTCAACCTGGGACCCAGCCAGGAGCTGGTCCGGCCTGGCTGGATGCCCCATCCCGCCCCCTAATTGAAGCCGTAAAGCGTCAATTTGACCCGAAACAACAGCTATCGAGAGGACGGTTGCCTGGGGTGGCAGCGCCTTTCAACTCACCGCATAGCGGCAGTTGAGCTGGAGGCTCTCGCCAGGAGCGAGCTCTAGCTTGCCGTCCCCACTAATCAGGGACTGACGAGGACCTGTCCAGGGCTCGAGGCAGACCATCGAGCGAGGAGGCTCGGTCCAGACCACCGTGAGATCCATGGGCGCTTGATGCTGCAGCTGCAAGCGCGTGCCCGCAGCCTCATCCACCAGGGTGACCGGTCCAGCAGGGCGGGTGAGAAAGTCCACCCCCTCTGGCAATCGGCTCAATTGATCGCCGGTTTCAGCCTCTGCCATCACAAGGTGGTTCAGGCATTGGGGTGCCAAGCCTTCGAGGCTGGTGCGACTGAGGTCCGTCACGTTGAAATAGGGATGGAGACCAAAACTGAAGGGCATCAACTCGCCTCCCTCATTGGCATTCGCAATTGTGGTGGTGATCTCCAATGCACCACTCACAGGACGCACCGCCATCTCCAGGCGAAAGCGGAACGGATAGTCCGCACGGGTCTCGTCCGTATCGGTCAAGTACAAACGCACGCCACTCTGGTCATCGAGCAACTCCAGCTGCCAAGGCAAGCCGCGCGCAAATCCATGCTGCTTGAGGGTGGCTTCACCACTCTTCAAGGGCAGCCGGTCGCCGGGAAGGTTGCCGCAGATCGGGAACAGCACAGGAATCCCACCGCGAATGCTCTGCTTAGGGTCGGCGTAACGCGTCTGGTCGAAATAGAGGATTTCCCGACCATTGCAGAGCCATTCCGTGACAATGCCGCCGCGTTCGGGCACCACGCGTAGGCGATCACCACTTTGTGGATGGACGTATTCCCAATGGGCATACGGCGTTGACATTTGACGAAGGGTCATGGCCATGAAACCCGGAGCCCCCTCAGTGTGGCCTCATGACAGTGATCCGCGCAGCCATCGATCTCAATCCACTTGGAGTGCTTTGGTTGGTTGGCTTTGCAGGGAACCAAGCCAATCGAGCAAGGCCTCATTCACCTGATCTGGGACCTCATCATGGGGACAATGACCGGCTTCTAACACCACTTCATGGGTGTTCTCCGGAGCATGACGTTGAAAACTTGCCCGACGTCCGGCGGCATTGATCCAAGGATCACGGATCCCCCAGAGCAAAAAGAGTGGGGATTGCAGCTGGGCAAACAACTCATCAAGAGGTTGACCGCTGGGGATATCAAACACCGTGCGAAACACCCCAAAAGCACCAGGATCCAGCGAAGGAAGACGAATCGCCTCCACGAGGGCGTCGTCCACATTGGTGCGATCAACGTACACCTGATTAAGGGTGCGCCGAATCGTGGACCGCCGGCGCAAATTCTCAAACAACACCCTTTGCAGCACAGGGCTTTTGAGCAATGCTGAACCAATCGTTCGGCGAGCGATGGAGCCCCAGCCACTGGGCGACGCGCGCTGTTCATCACTGAAGGGCCCTGCCGCATTCAGGAGCACCACGCCCGCTGATTGGTCTTTTAAAGCGGCACCAGCCGCTAATGCAGCAAACCCCCCGAGCGAATTTCCAGCAATCACGGTGGGGCGACCGATCCGTTCCTGGACGTAGGCCACCAACTGGTCGCGCCAAAGCGCACCGCCGTAGGTGAGGCCTGCTGGTTTGGCGCTGCGGCCGAAGCCAAGCAGATCCAGAGCATGCACTTCGTAGTGGCTTGCCAATACAGGGATGTTGTGGCGCCAATGGTCGGTAGACGCGCCAAAGCCATGCACCAGCAACAGCGCTGGTCGCGTTTTGGCCTGGGCCGCGGCCTCAGGCTGATCAGGCATCTGACAAAGACCATGCACTGCATGGTTTTCGAACTGCCACCAGGTCTGGCCCACCACTCTTGTTCCGTCGGGGGGCGATGCTAGGCATCCTGTTCATTCCTCCGCAGCGCCGGGCACTTGCCAACGATGGACACTTACGAGATGGGGCCCCTGCTGCAAAGCAGCATCCTCAGCGGAAGCCTGTTTTGGGCTCTTGCTCTCTACCTGCCGCTCAGTGGCCCACTGCAACGGCTGGAAGCAAGCTTGGAGAACAGCCCCCTCTCTGGCGCCTGGCGTCAGGCCGCGTTGGTGATCAGCAGCCTTTTGCTCGCCCTTGCTGTGGGTGTGATCACTCAACTCATCCTGGCCTGGGCCCTCGGACCAGGCTGGGCCTCCAGCCTGGCCTTAATCACCATTGGCTGGAGTTTGTTTCTGGTGGTCGCACGCGGCCAAGGGGACTAGATCAAACCAACGGGATCAGCCGCAACCTCGCCATCGACCTTGTCGTCGTCATCAGGCTTGTTACCACCAATCACCAACCTGAGCAGCACCGGTGCCAGGAAGGTGGTGCCGATCACCATCAACAGGATGGCCGCCTCAAGCGACGGAGACAGGAGCTTTGCGCTGGTGCCCAGGCCCAGGAAAATCAAACCCACTTCTCCGCGGGGCATCATTCCAAGCCCGACCACCAGGCGGCGAGTGGGTTGCTTGCTTACAAAGGCCCAACCAGCGGCAATCTTGCCGATCACCGCAACCACAAACAGGAAGGCGGCGATGATCAAGGCGGTGCGGCTGGCGGGATCGGAAGGATTGATCACCGATAGATCCATACCGGCACCCACCAGCACAAAGAAGATCGTGGCAAATAAGGTCACGATCGGCAGGACGGCCTGCTGAATGGCGTGATTGTGCTTCGAGCTGCTGAGAATCAAACCAGCCGCAAAGGCGCCAAGGGCGGCCTCCAGGCCAATCGCAGTGGCGGTGAAGCAGCTAAGCGCCAGGATCACAAAGGAGGCCACCAGCACCTCACCCGGTGCCTTGAGCTTGTCGATCAACCAATCAAAGGCGGGGGCTGCCGTTCGGCTCAAGCCAATCGCCGCAACTACAAACACAGCGGCGGCCGCGACAAGCTTGAGGATCGGACCAATTTCCAGGGTTCCGCCCGAACCCAAGGCCACCACCACAGCCAAGATCACGATGCCAAAAATGTCATCAAGAACGGCCGCGCCGATCACAATTTGCCCTTCGCGGGTTTTCAGATATCCGAGTTCTCCGAACACACTGGCAGTAATGCCAATGCTGGTGGCGGTCATCGACGCACCCGCAAAGATCGCTGGAATGGCGCCGACATGAAACAGGGCCATGAGTCCCCAAGTGCCAAGGGCAAACGGCAACACCACACCCGCCACAGCAACGGTAAAAGCCTGCGCCCCAACGGCGATCAGCTCATCGAGCTCACTCTCCAGACCGGTGAGAAACAACAGGGCGAACAGACCCAGCTGGGCCACAGCCTCCAAAGAGGGGAAGCTTTCGTTGTAGAGCTCTGTGACCGATTCGGGGGGCACATTGCCCAAGGAACTGAGCAGGGTGACCAAGCCATTGCTCAGCTCCACTTGGGTTTCTGGCGGCACCAATAGATGCAGACCAGAGGCGCCGATCAAGACACCAGCCAGCAGCTCTCCCAAAATTGTGGGGAGCTGGAGCCGAACCAGAACTTCAGCCAGCGCTCGCGCCGCCACGAAAATCAGCATGAAGCGGCCAACCCCAATCAAGGTGCCCGCCATCTCGAGATCGTGGGCTGATAGTTCAGCCAGTAGCGGCATGAGAACGGGCGGCATCGCAGCAGCGAGCATCGGAATCGGCATGTTTTCTCAGCGGGACCATAAGGGCAAACGTGGACAGCGGCCGCGCATTGCGAACGTGTGCTTGCTGATGGCAACAAAAAAGAGGCCGCCTAACCAACCTTCTAGGAGACGGCTGAACCAGACGCCTCGGTCACAGTTCCTGCACCGTTTCAAGCTTTCTTAGCTCGATACCACCACACTTGATCCAACACAAAACGCAAACGCCATATTTCTCCCTCCATGAGCAGCTCCGAACCCCTCGATCTTCGCCTTCCAACTCCTGGTTGCTACGCCGACCCAGAACGGGCCGGTTTGGACGCTGATGCCGTGTTCGACGGCATGACAGAGCATCTGTTTTTCACGCTGGGCAAACTCGCACCATCTGCCAGTCGCCATGACCTCTACATGGCTCTGAGCTATGCCGTGCGCGATCGGCTGATGACCCGCTACCTGGCCAGCATTGAAGCGATTCGGGCTCGACCGCAAAAAACGGTGGCCTATTTGTCTGCGGAGTTCCTAATTGGACCGCAACTGGCTAACAACCTGCTCAATCTGGGAATCCAAAACGAAGCAGAAGAAGCTGTAAAACGCTTCGGGATTGAATCCCTGCAACAGATCATCGAAGTAGAAGAAGAGCCAGGCCTCGGCAATGGCGGCCTTGGGCGCTTAGCCGCTTGCTACATGGAGTCGCTCGCAAGCCTGCAAATTCCTGCCACTGGCTATGGCATCCGCTACGAATTTGGAATTTTTGATCAGCTGATCCGCGATGGTTGGCAGGTGGAGGTCACCGACAAGTGGCTGAAGGGCGGTTGGCCCTGGGAACTGCCCCAACCCGATCAATCCTGTTTTGTGGGTTTTGGCGGCCGCACTGAGAGCTACCTCGACGACAAAAGCAACTACCGCTCGCGCTGGATTCCATCGGATCACGCCATTGGTGTGCCCCACGATGTGCCCGTTCTCGGCTACCGCGTGAACACCTGCGATCGCCTGCGTCTCTGGCGCGCAGATGCCACGGAAAGCTTCGATTTCTATGCCTTCAACATCGGCGATTACTACGGCGCCGTGGAAGAGAAGGTGGGCAGCGAGACCCTCTCCAAAGTGCTTTATCCAAATGACGGCACCGATGAAGGCCGGCGCCTGCGCCTGAAACAGCAGCACTTTTTTGTGAGCTGCTCCCTTCAGGACATGTTGCGCAGCCTCGATAACCGTGGGCTGTCCGTTGACGACTTCCCTGAGTACTGGACCGTTCAGCTCAACGACACCCACCCCGCCATCGCGGTAGCAGAGCTCATGCGTCTGCTAATCGATGATCGCCACATGGAATGGGATAAGGCGTGGGACATCACCCGCCGTTCCGTGGCTTACACCAACCACACCCTGCTTCCCGAAGCTCTCGAGAAATGGGATCTCAACCTGTTTGGGAGCCTGTTGCCCAGGCACCTCGAACTGATTTACGAAATCAATCGCCGCTTCTTGCAGCAGGTGCGCTTGCGCTACCCGGGCAATGAGGCGATTCAGCGCAAACTTTCGATCATTGATGAGGATGGCGGTAAGTCGATCCGCATGGCCCACCTCGCCACCATTGGCGCCCATCACGTGAATGGCGTTGCAGCGCTTCACTCCGACTTGGTGCGTGAGCAGCTGATGCCTGAATTCGCAGAGCTATGGCCCGAAAAATTCACCAACGTGACCAATGGCGTCACACCTAGGCGCTGGGTTGCACTATCCAATCCCGGACTCGCCTCCCTGCTTGATGAGCATGTAGGCCCCGACTGGGTCACCAACATGGAGCTCCTGCGCAAGCTTGAGGATCGCCAGAACGACACTGGCTTTCTTACGCAATGGGAAGACACCAAGCTCTCCGTGAAGCGCAAGCTTTCGACCTACATCCACCGCAACACGGGCGTGTTGGTGGATCCATCCAGCCTGTTTGATGTGCAGGTGAAGCGCATCCATGAGTACAAACGCCAACACCTCAACGCTCTGCAGGTGATCACGCAATACCTCAGGATCAAAAATGGCCAGGCCGATGGCATGGCACCACGCACGGTGATCTTTGGAGGCAAGGCGGCACCTGGCTACTACATGGCCAAGTTGATCATCCGCTTCATCAATGGCATCGCCGAAACAATCAACGCTGATCCGGATATGGACGGACGGCTGCGGGTGGTGTTCCTCGCTGATTACAACGTGAAGTTGGGCGAACAGGTGTATCCCGCTTCGGACCTTTCCGAACAGATCTCCACTGCCGGCAAGGAAGCCTCCGGCACCGGCAACATGAAGTTCGCGATGAATGGAGCGCTCACGATTGGCACCCTTGATGGCGCCAACGTGGAAATCCGTGAGCACGTGGGTCCTGAAAACTTCTTCCTATTCGGCAAAACCGTGGAAGGAATTGCTGCTCTTCAGCAAAGCGGTTACAGGCCCTGGGAGGTTGTTGAATCTGTTCCTGAGCTCGCCGAGGCCATCCGCTTGGTGGAAATGGGTCACTTCAGTAATGGCGATGGTGAATTGTTCCGTCCTCTGATCGACAACCTCATGGGGAATGATCCGTTCTTTGTGATGGCTGATTTCGCCGATTACTTACGCGCTCAAGATGCCGTGAGCCTGGCCTGGAGCGATCGCCATCACTGGAATCAGATGTCTGTGTTGAACAGCGCCAGAAGTGGCTTCTTCTCATCGGATCGTTCGATCCGTGACTACTGCCGCGACATCTGGAAGGTAGAGCCCATGCCCGTTGAGATCACCTGCGATGTGCACTGATTCTTTGCAGAGTGATTGAACTTGCATTAAAAAGCCCTCGCAATAATCGCGAGGGCTTTTTTGTTGAACAACATTGATCTCAGGCTTTGATCAATGCTGCAAAAAATCTCAGGTCTTTCAGTTGCGATCAGGAAGATCAGGGGTTTGGTGCAACAAACGATTTAAACGCAGACGATCAGCATTGAGGGGGTCTGGGGCGAGCTCACCGGCCAGCTCCCTGAATTTCTGTTCAATATCATCGGGCACACGCACATCAAAGATGCGCTCCATCAACGCTTCAATTGAAAACAAGTGGGCATTGATGTTTTCTAGATCAGCCATCGCCTGATGGATCGCATCAGCAGGCTCTTCTCCACCACCAATCGGGGTGGCATGGGTTTGGGCGTCAGCGCCCGGAGTGCCGTGCTGCTTTTGTAGATCTTCCAGTACTCGGCCAGACAGGGTTCTGAACGCTTGAAGGGCCGCCCAACTCAGCTCTTGCTGCTGACGCAACGTTGGTGACTCTCTGATCAGACGATCATGCTCGCGATAGAAGCGTTGACAGTCCGGGCATTGACAGGGCTCTTCAGGCAAAGCAGACCCTCAGTTAATAACCATCATGGCACCTGATCAGGCCGCTAACGGCGGATCCTGATCGAACCCAGACCGATCACCAAGCTGATCGCCGAATGGATCTCCATCCCTGTCCACGACCCCAGGCAGTGGGATTTCGATCGACCTCACCACATTGAGCGCATCGCGCAAACGCATGGAATCAGCAAACCAACCCATTGCTTGTTCGGTGTCGCCACGACTCTCAGCGTCACTGGCCTGATCTTCATGGGCTTCCGCCAAAAGGGCGAGCCAGCAGAGGCAGCGCGCTTGCACCACAGACAAGTCAAGGTCTGTTGGTTGGCTGGCAGCGATGCGCTCGCTTTCCTGCTGAACCAAAAGCCGCAGCCGAAGCTCGTGAAGCTGGGTCATGGAACCGGTTCACACGCTCAAAAATAGCGGGGGTCTGGCATCTGGCTACCCCAGCGATTCAAGATAACCCATCAATTTGTATCTGTGAGCAGGCAAAGCTCACCCTAAATGACTATCAAGAGGCATCCATTCATGCATTCCATGACTCGCAAGCCTGGTTTATTTGCAGACTTCAAAGCTTTTATCAACAAAGGCAACGTGGTTGATCTCGCCATTGCCGTTGTGATTGCAGGAGCGTTCGGCAAGGTGGTTGGCTCGGTTGTCACCTTGGTGATGACCAATGCCCTTGAGCCGGCCTTGAAGGCAGCCAATGTGGATTCAATCAATTCCTGGCCAGCAGGCAGCGTGATTGTGGCGATCATCAACTTCCTCGTGATCGCCTTTGTGTGCTTCTTGATTGTGAAAACAATTGAAGCCTCCAAACGCAAGCAGGAGGTCATTGCCGAAACAAAACCGGATCCCCAAGCTCAACTGGCTTCTGCGATTACTCGCCTCACCGACGCATTAGAGAGCAAGGGTTTCTGAGGTTCCCAAGAGGGAAGCGATGGCAGGTTGCCGGTTGCCCAGGACAACATCTAAACCGACTGCTGTAATTGAAAGCTGGGTCGCTCTGAGCTTGGGATTTTGCTCAGGGTTCACTGACCATGCTCTATGGCCATCCTCACCCCGGCAGGCGAGCTGCCAGATCAGCCGGCACGCGGAAGATCTCCCGTTTGCCATCCTTCCCAGGAATCAGCAGACCGAAGCCTGAGAGCTTCTGCAGGTCACTGCGGGCCGTTTGGTTGCTGACCCCGTGGCTGTTCTGGTGAGAGAGCACCGAGTAGCGGCAGCCGGCATGCCGCAGGGCATGGCGAAGCAGAGCCAGCTGACGGTGATTGATCCCATCGAGGCCCTCCAACCGCTGCTGCAGGGCACCGATCTCGCCCGCCTTGCGCTCCAGGTAGGTGTGCAGGTTGGTAACCGCCTGCTGGATCACCTTCACCTGGGCCAGCAGGAAATAGGTGAGATCGTTGTCGTCGCTCTCACTGAGCAAGAACGAGCGTTCGTACTGACCCCGGGCCTTGCTGATCACCGAGGAGATCGAAATGAACTCAAACAGCCAGTAGCCCTGATGAAGCATCGCCCAGTAAAACAGTGCCCGAGCCATTCGGTCGTTGCCATCGCAGAAGGGATGGTCATAGGCCAGCCAGAAATGCAGGCCGATGGCCCGCAGCACAGGGTGGATGAACACCTTTGGGATGTCTCCGTTGGCAAAGAGACAGAGCTCCTCCAGCCGATGCTGCAGTTCATCAGCCGGTGGTGGCACATGGAACACCGTGCCATAGGCGTCATCCACCACGACCTCCTGGCCTGGCAGTCGCAGACGACCGGCATCGGCTGGATCATCCAGGGTGTCTTCGCATACCAACCGGTGCAGATCCAGCACCAGCTGCGGGGTCAGCGATTGGTTCCGCATCTCCCGAATGCGTTGCATGGTTAGGAAGTTGTTGAGGATCATCCGCTCGGAGCGATCCCGCGGTGGCCGGCGGCTGCGGATCATGGCCTTGGCCACATCCCGCGTGGTGGCTGCTCCCTCCATCTGGCAGGAGGTGATCGCCTCCTCCATCAGCGAGCTCAACAGATAGCGATCGCGAGTGGAAGGGGTGGTGACAGCATCCGGTGCCATCACACTGGCGCCGGCATTCATGTCGATCTCGTGAAGACCCTTGAGCAGCATCGGCGGTTGGCAGAGCCAAAAGGGGGTCCCGTCTCTGCTCAGCAGAGGCAAAGTTGTGCTGGTACCCCGGCGAGCAAGCTTCTCAGCGAGCCACCACTGCTCATGGCTGAGCCCTTGCGGCGGCAAGCGATAACGCAGCTCATCCCAGTGGAAATAGCGATCTCCTTGGGTCTGCACTGCCAGTTGGTTCAGCACGGCCATGGCCTCGTGCAGCCCACCGGCCTTGGCGAGCAATGCCTCCATCGGGGGAGGCCTGCGGGGCAGAAGCGTTGGCAACTCCTAACCATCTCCTACCTTACTTCAAATTAGGAGATGGTTAGGAGTTGCGCTCATGCAGCACTGAATGCAGCCCTGAAGAGGGCTAAAAGCGCCAATGGA
>JASJLK010000089.1:0-15154 GCA_037620855.1 Synechococcus sp. ChBW.bin.23
TTTAGTGGTGGCTTTTGGATTGTTTATGGTCTGCTTTCTAAGACCTTTAGCTGTTATTGTGATTTTTCTCTAGGACCCAAGCAATAAGTGAAAGCATTAATACTCATCCACAGAATTGAAGTAATTCAGAAATTGTTTGCACTTGAAAGCTAATCATTAGCTTAAAGGCTGTGACGATCAGTGCAACAACGATGATATTAGTTAGCTTTTGTTTCAGGCTTTCAAGTCAGTTGATGTTCAGGTTATTTCGTCTTTCTGGGGATAGGTCTTTAATTCGTGGGTCGATATTAGAAATAATCAGCTCATACACGTCATATCCAAAGATAAGCAGGGCTATGCCGATCACAAAGCAATCAATACCGCAAATTACTTTTTCGAGTAATAAAATGCTCGTTTCTGAATTTAAGTAACCGTTAAAGAGTTTGTTGAGTGCGTGGATCTCATCTTGGGTTCCAAGGACGAAACAGCTCACGCTGCCAAGGAGGCTCATCACAACATGCAGGATAGTCACCAATCGGAATCACCAAAGCAAATGTTCAAAACGTGATTCGAAACGGGCTCTCCGACTCTTTTTGATTTCAAGTTCTGCCATTTGCTCATTCATGCTTGATTGTTAATGCTTGTGTTCTTGCAATTAAACGGTTGTGGCTCGTGGATTGGTTGGAGGCGGTAGCGGCCGTGGTGTAAACATTGCTGGAATAGACAGCGTGATCAGGGCGCTACCAACGGCTAGCAACACGAGGAGGGGCAACGGTTTGACGAGGGGCTGCTTCTCTAGAACAGTTCCACAGCTCGCACAAATTGGCGTGGCTCCAGGGGGTGGATGTAGGACAACGGCTGGTCCACAACAGCATTCTGGACAGCGAAAACGGGGCATGAGTCTGTTGTTTTATAGATGCTGATGACTTGTTGCCAGCGATTGAACCGTGGCCACTAACTTTGAGTATTTTAATCATTTGAATCCAATGGTTAGTTGTCTTCTGGTGATTGATTTGTTGCTACTTTTTGACCTGATAATAGAGCTTTGTCTGTTCTATATTTAATAAAGAGTCAAGTTGGCGTTGAGATTTTTTCTTATTCATGAAAACCACTATATACTTTTCTATATTAAAGCAGTGATTCAATTAGCAGGCAAAGGCAAAGGTAAAGGGAAGAAACCCTGCAGTTGGGGCCTAGTCCTTGACAGAATCGTGCTTTGCCGAAAGTTGTTCTGCCATGCCCCTCAGCTCTTTGGTGCGTCTGTTGCAGGCCTCAGCGCTGAGCGGTGAGTTGTGCGAACGAGCGGAACGGGACCAGAGGCTGTTGATGCGCGGCGCTGGCCGAGCTGCTCGGGCGTTGGTATCCAGTGCGTTGGCGAGACGCATGGATCAGCCACTGCTAGTGGTCGTTCCCACGTTGGAGGAGGCCGGACGTTGGACAGCCCTGTTGGAGCTAATGGGTTGGTCCCGTGCGCAGCTTTATCCCACCAGTGAAGGGTCTCCATACGAACCTTTTGACTCCACCACTGAAATCACCTGGGGCCAGCTGCAGGTGTTGAGTGAATTGCAAACAGATCGCAGCAAAAGCGACCTAGCGATCGTTGCCACGGAACGTTGTCTGCAGCCCCACTTGCCACCTCCGCAGGCACTGGCTGAGCATTGCCGGGCTTTGAAGAAGGGCGATGTTGTGGATCTCGAAGAGTTATCGACCTACTTGAGCCAACTCGGCTATGAGCGCGTCTCGACGATTGATCAAGAAGGAACGTGGAGTCGTCGCGGCGACATTGTTGACGTCTATCCCGTTAGTAGTGAGCTCCCGGTGCGTCTGGAGTTCTTCGGGAATGAACTCGACAAGCTTCGTGAATTTGATCCAGCCAGTCAGCGCTCCCTCGACGCCGTCGACACGCTCAAGCTCACCCCAACCGGCTTCAGTCCTCTGATTGCTGAACGTCTGCGCGAGCAGATGCCTGATGACCTTGACCAGTTGCTGAGTGAGGCGCAGATCACTGAGCTGCTGGAGGGCGGTACACCTGAGGGGATGCGTCGATTGATGGGATTGGCCTGGGAGGCACCCGCGTCCCTACTCGATTATTTGCCTGCCGACTGCTGCATCGCTATCGATGAGCGCCGGCATGGCAGCGCCCATGGGCAGCAGTGGCTTGATCACGCTGAAGAGCAACACGCCGAGCTTCCTGTTCCAATTCCTTCTTTGCATCGGCCCATCAAGGAGGCGATGGAGCTTGCAGAGTCGTTTGCTGGTTTCGATCTGGCAGAACTTCAGGAACACGACAGCCACCCCAATGCTTTCGACCTCGCCAGTCGGCCCGTTCCGTCTTACCCGAATCAATTCGGAAAACTCGGTGAATTGATCAAACAGCACCAACGGGAGCGTCAGGCTGTTTGGTTGTTGTCAGCGCAGCCCAGCCGTGCTGTGGCTCTGCTTGAAGAACATGACTGCATCACGCGCTTTGTACCAAATGCAGCCGATACGCAAGCGATCGATCGCTTGATTGAGCAGGGCACACCTGTGGCATTAAAAACTCGTGGAACAGCTGAGCTCGAGGGACTGCAACTTCCCGCTTGGAGGGTTGTTCTTCTCACGGATCGCGAATTCTTTGGACAGCAGTCGCTTACCAGCAGCGGTTACGTGCGTAGGCGGCGCAAAGCGGCCAGCCGCACCGTTGATCCCAACAAGATGCAGCAAGGGGATTTCGTGGTGCATCGCAACCATGGAATTGGTCGCTTTAAAAAGCTCGAAAAGTTAGCGATCAGCGGTGAGGCTCGCGATTACCTCGTTGTTCAGTATTCCGATGGCATTTTGCGAGTGGCCGCCGATCAGCTGGGAAGCCTCGGTCGGTTTCGTGCCAATAGTGATACTCCGCCGCAGCTCAGCAAAATGGGCGGCTCCGCTTGGGTGAAAGCGAAGGAGAGGGCCACCAAGGCGGTTCGCAAAGTTGCGCTTGATTTGGTGAAGTTGTATGCCGAACGCCATCAAGCTGCAGGGTTTGCCTTCCCGATCGATGGGCCATGGCAGGTTGAACTAGAGGATTCCTTCCCCTACGAACCCACCTCTGACCAGCTCAAAGCCACGGTCGATGTCAAGCGAGACATGGAGAAGCCAGAGCCGATGGACCGTTTGGTTTGCGGTGATGTGGGTTTCGGGAAAACAGAGGTGGCAATCCGAGCGATTTTTAAAGCCATCACCGCTGGAAAACAAGTGGCAATGCTTGCTCCCACAACGGTGTTAGCGCAACAGCATTGGCGCACGCTTTCAGAACGTTTTGCCCCCTACCCGATCAAGGTCGCTCTTCTCAATCGTTTCCGCACGACAGGTGAGCGCAAAACAATTCTTGAGGAGCTAAGGGCTGGCACCATCGATGCCGTGGTGGGTACACACCAGCTGCTCAGCAAGAACACCGCCTTCGACAAACTTGGTTTGCTGGTGGTGGATGAGGAACAACGTTTTGGTGTGAATCAAAAGGAAAAAATTAAGGCCTTGCGTAAGGACGTGGACGTTTTGACTCTCTCGGCGACGCCTATTCCGCGAACCTTGTACATGAGCTTGTCTGGGGTGCGTGAGATGAGTTTGATTACCACTCCACCGCCGTTGCGCCGTCCGATCAAAACCCACTTAGCGGTTCTGGATGATGAGGTGGTGCGCAGTTCCATCCGCCAAGAACTTGATCGTGGTGGGCAGGTGTTTTATGTGGTGCCTCGGGTGGAAGGGATTGAAGAGGTAGCTGGCAAGCTTCGCGAAATGCTTCCCGGTCTCAAGCTCCTCGTGGCCCATGGACAAATGGCCGAAGGTGAGCTCGAGAGCGCGATGGTGGCGTTCAACGGTGGAGAAGCCGACGTGATGCTCTGCACCACGATTGTGGAGAGCGGGCTCGACATTCCTCGTGTCAACACGATCCTGATTGAAGATGCTCACCGGTTTGGACTCGCTCAGCTGTATCAGCTCAGGGGACGGGTCGGGCGCAGTGGTGTCCAAGCCCATGCTTGGTTGTTTTATCCCGGAGATGCCTCGCTTAGTGAAGCGGCACGTCAGCGCTTACGGGCTATCCAGGAATTCGCCCAGCTCGGCAGTGGGTATCAATTGGCGATGCGGGATATGGAGATCCGCGGGGTGGGCAACTTGTTAGGTGTGGAGCAAAGCGGTCAGATGGAAGCCATTGGTTTCGATCTCTACATGGAGATGTTGCAAGAGTCGTTGGCTGAAATTCAGGGACAAGACATTCCCGCAGTGGATGACACGCAGGTGGATCTGCAGGTCACTGCCTTTATTCCTGCGGATTGGATCGTGGATGCCGACGAGAAGATGTCTGCCTACCGAGCTGCATCCGAGTGCCTGAATTCAGAAGCTCTGGTGGAACTGGCTGCTGGTTGGGCTGATCGCTATGGGGCTTTGCCTGGACCGGTTCAATCCCTGTTGCAGTTGATGGACCTCAAGTTGCTTGCGAAACGCTGCGGATTTGCGCGGATTCGCCCTGAAAAACCAAATATTGCGCTCGAAACGCCGATGGAGGAACCCGCTTTCCGTCTTCTTCGTCAGGGTTTGCCCCAACATCTCCATGGCCGACTTGTCTACCAGGCGGGAAGTGGAAGCGTTGCCAAGGTTATGGCACGAGGTCTTGGTGTCTTGCCGGCGGAGAGGCAGCTTGATGAGCTCAAAGGCTGGCTAGAGCAGATGGCATCACAGATTCCGGATTCGGACGGACTCACGCGTGAGCAGCGCGACCGACAGCAAAAAGATCGGAATGAGGCTGTTTTGACGGTTTGAGCTCAAGCCCGCGCCGGAAAGACGAGAAAGCCCAACACAATTCGCAATCCTTCGTTACGATAACTACATACAACGTCATCATCCTGTGTCTGAATTCATCGATCCAATTGCATCGGGAAGCTCTATCAGCCTTCTAGGCAGTTTGGTTGGTGCAGCTGCTCTAGGGATTTTTGCTCTTTGGCAGAACGATGCGGAAAACGACGACGACGACTCCTCTCCAGGCGGTGGCCTGATGCAGCCTGTGGCCTGAGCTGAGTTCCCCTCACATTTGGTCATACAAATCACCCATCTGGGTGATTTTTTTTATGCATTGATGTCCGACTCTGATGAGGTGAACCAATGGCGGACCATGCCAATAAAGCCGCTTTCCCCCTTTAAACGATGGACATTGCTTGCTTGCTGCACACCTCTGGTGCTGCCGATTCCAGCACCTGTCCACGCGCAATCATGGGCAGCAGTTGATGCCCTACGCAACAAGCTCGCGTCTCACGGCGTCAGGGTGGTTCAACGGGATTGCTCAACCCGGGGGTTGCAGGGGGCTTACCACCCGAAAAATGACATCTTGATCGTTTGTCGTACGCATCGAAATGCAGCAGAAGTTTGGAACACCATCGCTCACGAAGCCACGCACAGAATGCAGAGCTGCGCCGGTGGATCGATCACCCTTCCAAGCCAACATCGCATGATGTCTCGCGTGTTGAGACGGGAAACACCTCAGGAATGGAAATCGATTAGGGCATATCCCCGTGGTCAGCATCTGGCAGAACTTGAGGCTCGCTACACAGCAAAGCTTCCCGCTAAAGATGTCATGAAGCTCTTCGATCGCTACTGCGGCTCAACAGTTCGCGTCTAAGAACATCTCACTTGTCAACGAATACCAACCGACATATGAATAATCTTCTTCTTCAATTAGCCATCGCAGCCCTTGGGCAAATGTCTGGAGGTGGAGTGTCTCAAACGCCGTTCAACATTCCATCGAGGCCTTTCCCAATGACTCGCCAGGGCCGACCTGTTTATACCGCGCGTGCCTCTCAAGCGCCCAACCTTCAAGTTGCCACTTTGGCAACAACTACTTGTTTAATGAGATCAGGTTCAATCGAGCGTGGAGAGGCGATCGCGTTGCTGGAACGTCAAGGACAAACCTGGGGATGGCCTAGGACTTGGGGGCAACGCATTCCTTTGAGCAGCTTGGATCAGGCGATCCAGTCTGCTGGTGGTTGCAATGCTCTCGTGCAGAGGGCTCGTGAGGCGGTCCCAGGTAGGACAGCCACGATTCCAGCAACCCACCTGGGCAGCCGTAACGAGGGGAGTCAAAGTGAACGGGAAGGGTTTGGGTTGGCCCCTTATCGCTGAAGCGCCGACTGAAGGTTGGCCGCTCCTGGTTGATACGTGCTTCCAGTTTTCGGAGCTTGCAAGGCTTTGAGCAGGGTGGTTTCCGCTACGCGGTATTGCCCATCTTTGTTAGTCCCCAACTGTTCAACAGTGAGGGTTTTAATTTCCTTTTCACTCATCTCCACAGGAACATCAGGTTGGATGCCGTTTTTGTGGATATCGGTGCCCTTGGGTGTGAGGTATTTCGCAATCGTCACGGTCATCCCAGAACCGTCAGAGAGTCCTCGCACGGATTGGACGAGTCCTTTGCCAAAAGTTTTTTGGCCTACCAGAAGTCCACGCTCATTGTCTTGAATCGCCCCTGAAAGGATTTCGCTTGCACTTGCGGAGCCTTCGTTCACCAACACCACAACTGGACGGTCGGTTAAGGCATTCCCTGTGGCGCGGCGCACGTCTTGAATGCCCTCACGGGTTTTTGTGCTGACAATCGTTCCTTCATCCAGCCACTGACGCGCAATGTCGACGCTGGCTTCAAGCAATCCACCTGGATTGCTGCGTAAATCAAGGACGTAACCCTGAGATCCTTGCTTCTCAAGCTCGCGAATCGCTGCACGCATCTCTTTGGATGCATTGGCATTGAATTGCTTCAGGCGGATATAACCCACCTTGGTGCCATTTGCACTGGTGTTGAGCTGACTGTCAACGGCCTGAATTTCGATCCGCGCCCGCACGAGGGGCACATTAATGATCGACTCGTTTCTGCGTAAGCCCAGGACCACGTCACTTCCTTCTGTTCCACGAATGAGCTTCACCGCATCTTCCGTGGTCATCCCCTTGGTGAGTTGTCCATCAATCGAAACGATGACATCTTTAGGTTTGACTCCGGCTTTTGAGGCAGGTGTGCCTTCGATTGGCGACACCACCACGATCTCTTTCGTGTCTTTGTCCAGTGAAATTTGAATGCCGACACCAGTTAATTCACCTGACGTGTCAATTTGCATTTCCTTGAACTCTTTCGGGTCCAGGAATCGGGTGTAAGGGTCATCAAGACTCGCCAACATGCCGCGAATCGCCTCATACGATTCCGCTGTTCCGGCATAAGATTTGGAGAGCAAATCTTTGCGAAGAATGGACCACTGATCGAGGTCATAACCGCCCGATGAATCAAGGAAATCTCGATAGACGATCTGCCATACCTGATCAATCACCTCTTTCGGGCTGTTGGTGATGGACGACGAGGCCGTGCTTGGTAAACCCAAACCAGGGTTGGCCACAACCACTGCTGCTGTGAAAGCACCTGCACCTAACGCCAAAAACCAGCTACGACGTTGAGAGCCATTGATGCTGAATTTTTTAGCGCGCATGCCGTCCACTAGGACCTTTTCAGCACCTTAACGACATCAGTCGGGTTCAACCCAGCGACCGTCGTCTTTGATCAACTGAACCAACGCTTCTACTCCTTCAGACTCGGGTACTTTTCGGATCTCATCACGATTGCGGTAGAGCGCGATCACCCCAGGTCCTTTGCCCACGTATCCGTAGTCCGCATCAGCCATCTCGCCAGGACCGTTGACAATGCAACCCATCACCGCAATGTCGAGACCGGTGAGATGCCAGGTGGCGTTTCGGACCTGATGGAGAACCTCCTCAAGATTAAACAAAGTGCGACCGCAGCTCGGACAGGCCACGTACTCGACCATCGTTTTGCGGATTCCCAGCGCCTGCAAGATCGAGAAGCACACAGGAATTTCCTTTTCAGGGGCTTCTGTTAATGACACCCGGATGGTGTCTCCAAGTCCTTCCGCTAGCAGCGTTGCGATTCCGGCCGTGCTTTTGATGCGGCCGTAGTCGCCATCACCTGCTTCGGTGACACCCAAGTGCAGTGGATAGTTGAACCCTTCCTGATCCATGGTGTCGGCCATCAATCGGTACGCCGCCAGCATCACGGGCGCACGGGATGCCTTCATCGAAATCACGATGTTGTGAAAATCGAGTGAATCGCAAATGCGCACGAACTCCATGGCCGACTCGACCATGCCCTGAGGGGTATCCCCGTAGGTGAACAGCATGCGTTCAGCCAAGGAGCCGTGATTCACGCCAATCCTCAAGGCCTTGTTTTGCTCTTTCAGCACCTTCACGAGAGGAGCAAACGTTTCCTTGATCCGATCTCCAATCGCATCAAACTCGTCTTGGCTGAACTCCTGGCGACCGGGATCTGGTTTGTCGAAAACAAACAACCCAGGGTTGATGCGCACTTTGTCGACGTGCTTCGCGACCTCTAGGGCGATGCGCGTGCCGTTGTGATGGACATCGGCCACGAGTGGGACATTGCATCCCTGCGCTCGAAGCGCTGAGCGAATCTTCCCCATCGCTTTGGCGTGACCGATCGACGGAGTCGTGACACGCACGATTTCGCATCCTGCATCGACAAGACGACGGATTCCCGCGACCGAACCGTCTATATCAAGCGTGTCTTCATTGATCATCGATTGCACCGCAATCGGGTGCTCACTCCCAATCGGCACATCGCCAACCATCACCGTGCGCGTCACCCGGCGATGAATCTTGGTGTCGTAACGCTGCGAGGCGGTCATCAAGGATCGCTCGAATCTGGGGTTAACCCTGACACAACCCCGTTAAGAGCGTGCTTGACGTTGGCTAGATCAGCCATGAACAGCGAGCGGGGCTTGCCAGGGTCTTGTGAAGGATTGCGCAACAGGTAAGAGGGATGAAAACTCGGCATCACATAACGCCCTTGCCATTCCGTCCACTGACCCCTTAAGCGACTAATCGGGGTGCGGCATTCGAGCAATGTCGCTGTTGCAGTCGCTCCAAGAATGAACAGGATTTCCGGATTGACCTCAAGAATTTGACGATCCAGCCACGGTCTGCAGGCCTTGAGCTCAGCTGGGGTTGGACGTCGATTGCCAGGGGGCCTGCATTTGATCAAGTTGCAGATGTAGGTGTCGTCGGTTTGATCAAGACCGACATTCGCCAGGCAGGCATCCAAGAGTCGGCCGGAACGCCCAACAAAGGGACGACCCTGAGCATCTTCATCAGCCCCTGGTGCTTCACCAATCACCATCAGCCTCGCTGCAGGATTCCCGCGACTGACCACAACATGCTGGCGTTCTTTCGCTAGGTCACAGCGCTGACACTGGAGACAGGATGCCTCTAAGTCTTCTAACGACACGCGCATGGGTTGCTCAGCTCAAAACCCTATGAGCCCGGGGCAGCTTGCGGCAGCACCAAGGTGAGAAAGGGCTGTCCCTCCGGATCCTCCATCCAGCATTCCGCTCCAAACGATTCGAGACGAGCGGCTTCACGCCGCCGTGCTCCCAACGCTTCCAGTTGCTCGATCCAACGTCCGAGCTCCGTCTCTGGATGGTCGGTTCCTACCCGTTGAAAACAAGGGGCCAGCGCCGCTCCTCGAACGGGCCAAGGCCGTTGACGAGAAGGGCGATAAATCTGAAGCGTTCCTCCGGTTGGTAGAGAAACCATCCAGTGCTGGTCAGACAGTCCTGCACGGCACGAACATCCCAAAGCTTTTGCATAAAACTCAGCGAGAGATTGGGGATTGTTGGCCGCCAACACCCAACTCAGTGAGGTCGTTTCAGCTGACATCTTCGTCATGGTCAACATTTCGATCCAGGCTGTCATCAGCACATCGGTGTTGTCACGGACGCCACATCAGGCAGGATGTTGGTTCACATATCCGAGCATCCATCGAGGGGGTGCCGTGCTGATGCCAGGCCCCCCATCTCTCTCGCACCGAGCTTTGGCTCTGAAGCCATCGCTCACACTTGCCATCAGCGCCCGAGCAAAAGCTCTGCAGCAGCAGGGTGTAGATGTTTGCAGCCTGAGTGCAGGGGAGCCGGATTTTGGGACACCAGAATTCATTGTTGAGGCAACGATCCAGGCCCTCAGGGATGGCATCACGCGGTATGGCCCCGCTGCTGGCGATCCGGAGCTGCGCGCTGCCATTGCTCAGAAATTGAGTCTTGAAAACAAGATCCCCACCAGCACCGATCAGGTCTTGGTGACCAATGGCGGCAAACAGGCGATCTACAACCTGTTTCAAGTTCTTTTGAGCCCAGGTGATGAAGTCATCATCCCGGCTCCCTACTGGTTGAGTTATCCAGAAATTGTTCGCTTGGCCGGGGGAAAGCCCGTCACGGTTGCGTCGTCAGCAAGCGATGGGTTTGGACTTGATCTGAATTTGATCGAACAATCCATCACCCCAGCAACCAAGGTTTTGGTGCTCAATTCACCGGGTAACCCAACGGGTCGTGTGTTGTGCCTAAGTGAATTGGAAGCCTTGGCAGAGCTGGTGCGAAAGCATCCAAACCTGATGGTGATGAGCGACGAGATCTATGAATATCTGTTGGAAGATGGAGAATCTCATCACAGTTTTGCCGCCTTAGCTCCAGATCTCAGAGAGCGTTGTTTTGTGGTTAATGGTTTTGCCAAAGGTTGGGCCATGACCGGATGGCGACTCGGATATCTCAGTGGTGACAGCACGGTGATTAAGGCCGCGGCAGCCCTTCAAAGCCAAAGCACCAGCAATGTTTGCAGCTTTGCGCAACGGGGAGCCTTGGCAGCGCTTCAGGGGTCACGGGATTGCGTGCGCGAGATGGCTGTGAGCTACAACACGAGGCGTGCTGAGCTCTGCACAGGGCTTCAACAGATGGAAGGCATCACCCTCGTGCCACCTAGAGGTGCGTTTTATGCGTTCCCTCGCTTGCCCGATGCCATTACCGATTCGCTGGCCTTTTGTGAGCGTGCTCTTGAGGAGGAGGGATTGGCGATTGTTCCTGGTGGTGCCTTTGGCGATGATCGTTGCGTGAGGCTTTCTTGTGCCGTCTCGCGTGAGACGATTTCAGAGGGACTGAGTCGGTTTCAGACTTTGCTTACTCGTTCGTAATTCCATTATTTGTCAAGCATGACCAATTCTTTGACACGGGTCCGAAAAAGTGGGGCCGTTGTTCTTTTGGCTCTTTTTTGTGGCCAGGGCGCAACGGTCCTTCCTGCTCATGCGCAGGCAACACTTCGGATCGGGGCGATACCTGATCAAAACCCAGAACGTTTAAATCGTCGTTACGGCCAACTCGCCACTGAATTAAGCGACCAACTCAAGGTTCCTGTGCGGTACGTGCCGGTTAGTAATTACCCAGCAGCAGTAAGTGCTTTCAGGACCGGAAGTTTGGACCTTGTTTGGTTCGGAGGACTCACAGGTATTCAGGCTCGTCTTCAAACGCCAGGGGCCCAGGTTTTGGCACAACGAGCGATCGATGCGAATTTTAATAGCGTTTTTATTGCCAATACTTCAGCGGGTTTACAACCCATCAGCAGCATTGATGGTTTGAAAGCTCTTTACGGAAAGCGCTTCACCTTTGGATCAGAAAGTTCCACGTCGGGACGACTGATGCCTCAGCATTTTCTTGCCCAAGCAGGGGTGACCCCGAAGCAATTTGCTGGCGGACAAGCAGGCTTCAGTGGAAGCCACGATGCCACCATCGCCTTGGTACAAAGCGGCTCCTACCAGGCAGGTGCACTTAGTGAGCCTGTCTGGAATGTTGCTGTCAAGAACGGGAAAGTAGATCCCAACAAGGTGAGAGTGATTTGGAAAACTCCTCCTTTTGGTAATTACCACTGGCTGGTAAGACCTAATCTTGATCAACGCTTCGGGAAGGGATTCACAACCAAACTCCAGAAGGCCATTTTGGGTTTAACCCCCACCAACGAGCGGCAGAAAAATATTTTGGAGTTGTTTGCTGCCAAACGTTTCGTTCCAGCGCAGGAATCTCAATATCAACCCATTGAGGAGGTGGGTCGTCAGCTCGGCAAGATCCGTTGACCTCTCTCCTTGAGTTGGTGAACGTCAGCCTGAGTGGCCCAAGAGGAGATCGACTGCGTTCGATTTCTCTCTCGGTTTTCGAGGGAGAGCGCATCGCCTTGTTGGGACGAAGCGGGGCTGGCAAGAGCACCTTGCTGGCCATCGCGAATGGCAGTCTTCGTGTGGACCAGGGAGAGGTGCGTTGGCGCGGTGCGTCGATTCGCACGATGCCTCGCCGAAAAAAAAGGGAGATCGGAATGCTCTGGCAAGACTTGCTGCTTGTTGAGGAGCTCAGCGTTGGACAAAACGTCAACAGCGGCGCCTTGGGTCGTCACAACCTGATCTGGGGATTGGCCAATCTGTTGTTCAACGTGGATCAATCCGCCTGCAAGCATTGCCTTCAGCGAGCAGGTTTGGATGCTGATCTCATCGAGCGCGGGTTGATCGATGCTCCGATCCGCCAGTTATCCGGAGGGCAGAGACAACGCGTGGCTCTTGCCCGTTTGCTGCGTCAACAGCCGCAACTGATCCTGGCCGACGAACCGATCGCGAATTTGGATCCTGCGATCGCCTCTGACCTATTGGATCACTTGCTGAATCGTTCGCCAGAGGGGCCGCTGAATTGTGGCGCTAAGGCGATTGTGATCAGCTTGCATCAACCCGAACTTGTTCATCGCTTTGATCGTGTGATCGGTTTGCAGGATGGGGAGCTTGTGATGGACCAACCATCAGAGCAACTCACTGCTGCTGACCTTTCGAGGTTGTACGAGGCCGGATGAACCGCCTGAAACCATCGGCACCCCTGCTCACCTTGTTGCCTGCCATGGCGCTGGTGCCCGTTTTGATCGTGACTTTGACAGGGCTGCATGGAGGTGGGCTGTCGATTTGGCAGCAATGCCTTTCAGGAGCCTTGCATCCATCGTTTGATCCCGATGTTTTGCGAGCGGTTTGGCATGGTCTTGGCGTCACCATGGCCACGGCTTTGCTGAGCTGGAGTCTCAGTTTGTTGTTTGGTGTGATGCTCGGCAGCGTTTGCGCAGATGTGGTGTGGAGAAGCTGGACGCTTCCCACTTGGCCAGCGAGAGGGCTGCGAGGGGCACTTGCGATTCCAAGAGCGGTGCACGAGCTGGTTTGGGGCCTGTTGCTGCTGCAGGTGTTTGGGCTCCATCCTTACGTTGCTGTCGCCGCTATCGCGATTCCGTACAGCGCTTTGGTCGCAAGGATTTGGCGAGATCATCTCGACAGCGCAGACCACCGTCCTCTCAATGCCTTGATCAGCGCTGGGGTGCATCCGGTGTCCGCTCTGATGACGGCTCTCAACCCAGGTATGGGAACTGTTTTGATGAGCTACGGGGGGTACCGGCTCGAATGTGCCTTGCGAAGCGCCACCTTGCTCGGGGTTTTTGGTTTAGGAGGGCTCGGTACGGAACTGCAGCTCACCCTTCAGTCGTTGCAGTTCCGCGAGCTGTGGACAGGTTTGTGGGTTCTAGCGGCCGTGATGCTGATTCTTGAGCAGCTGTTGAGGTTTTGGCGAGAACGCTCCGGAGTGGGTGTTCATGCTCAGCGTCGAATCCTGCTGTTCGGAACATTGACGATTGTTTTGGGAGTGATCGGCACGTTTTGGCTACGGCACATCGTTCCTGATCAGTTTTCAGGACTCAGTTGGATCGGGATGGAGGTTCCTTCTTGGACCCAGCTGAATGCTGCTGCCAATGAACTTCCCTGGCTGCGCATGATTTTGGAAACGCTGGGTCTCACCGCATTGGCTGCAGGGATTGCCATTGGACTTCCCCCCCTGGCCTTGCTCCTTTGGCCATCGCCAAGGTGGCATCAGTGCTGCTCCATGTTCTGGGCCTGCATGCGTTGGATCCCCCCGCCACTGATGGTGCTTCTGTTGTTGCTCAGCAATCGGCCGAGCCTGGCGATTGGTGCCCTGGCGATTGGTCTTCACAACAGTGGGGTGATGGGGCGTTTGCTGCTCGAAGGGCTTCAGCAACAAAGTGACCTGCGTCAAGAGGCTCTCAGAGCGATGGGGAGTTCGGAGCGGATCAGTTGGTTGTACGGCCTGCTCAGTCCTCAAAGCCCTAGTTATCTGGCTTACGGGGCCTACCGCAGCGATGTGATTCTCCGCGAAACAGTGGTGGTGGGAGTCATCGGGGGAAGTGGTTTGGGCTGGCAGCTGCTGGAATCACTCAGCTCCTTTCATTGGGCCGCGGTTGTGTTAGTGCTTGGTTGCTACTGCGCCCTCACGATCAGTGGGGAGTCACTCAGTGATCGCTGCCGTTCGCTCTGGCTGCAAAGCTGACATCTGGATTGCGTGACCGCCATTGATGACAACAGCGCCCCGCAAGCTTGTCGTGATCGGTGATAGCGGTGTGTACGGATGGGGTGATCCAGAGGGTGGTGGATGGTGTGAACGCTTGAGGCGTCAATGGATGACGATGCCCTCTGCCCCTGTGGTGTATGGGCTTGGTATTCGTGGGGATGGACTGGAGCGCGTCGCTCAGCGTTGGCAGCAAGAGTGGAGTTGCCGCGGTGAGCTCCGTCGTCAGAAGCCTGATGGTCTGCTCCTCTCGGTGGGTCTGAATGACAGTGCACGGGTTGGGAGGCTCGATGGACGGCAGCAATTGAGCGCTGAAGCGTTTCGCTTCGGGCTTGAGCAATTGCTTTCGGCGATGACCCCTTCCACCCAAGTCATGGTGATGGGGCTCAGCGTTGTTGATGAAGCGGTCATGCCTTTCGCTGACTGCCTTTGGTACAGCAATGAGGCAGTGGCTATCCATGAAGCTCAATTGGAGGAAACGTGCCTGGAAGCTGATGTTCCGTTTTTAAGCCTGCACCAAGCGATGGCAGCCGAGCCTGATTGGCTCACCTGGTTGGAACCCGATGGCATTCATCTAAACAGCACAGGTCACTACTGGATTCATCAACGTCTTCAGGAGTGGAAGCCCCTTCTCAATTGGGCTGGTCTGGAGCCCAATCGTCAGTTCACACCCTTGATGACGTCTTGATGCTGGGTCGGAAAATTCGCGCAAGGGTTAGAGCTTCGTCCCCCAGGGATTTGATCTGGTTGGATTGCCCCTGAGCGATAAAGCTCACAAAGTTGTGCTGGTGGACGGCTTTCATACCATTCTTCGATCGTATCCTGGGCGTTCATAGGCATAGCTTGTGTAATCGCTATACCGCTAACAAGAGACATAAAAACGAATGCAATTGAGTGGCGATTGC
>JASJLK010000090.1:0-2927 GCA_037620855.1 Synechococcus sp. ChBW.bin.23
CAACGGCAAAAAAACGATTGAGTGGTTCAAGGTCTATGCCGGTGATGAAGCCTGCGACCTCTACGGCACCTATCAATACCTTCCTGAAGACACCTTGGAAGCGATTCGCAGCTTCGGTGTGGCGATCAAGGGGCCCCTCACAACCCCAGTGGGTGGTGGGATCCGCTCGCTGAATGTGGCTCTACGCCAACTCTTTGATCTGTATTCCTGCGTTCGCCCTTGCCGTTATTACGAAGGCACGCCCAGCCCGCACAAACGTCCTCAGGATCTGGACGTGATTGTGTACCGAGAAAACACAGAAGATATTTATATGGGCATTGAGTGGGAAGCCGACGATCCGATCGGCCAAGAGCTGCGGAAGCATCTCAATGAAGTGGTCATCCCTGCCAACGGCAAACTTGACAAGCGGCAAATCCCAGAAGGCTCAGGGATCGGGATCAAGCCGGTAAGCAAGCACGGCAGCCAACGCCACATCCGCAAAGCCATCCAACATGCCCTGCGCTTGGAAGGAAACAAGCGTCACGTCACGCTGGTGCACAAAGGCAACATCATGAAGTTCACGGAAGGCGCCTTCCGCGACTGGGGCTATGAGCTAGCCACCACTGAATTCCGCGATGTTTGCATCACGGAACGAGAAAGTTGGATTCTTGACAATCTCGACCGCGATCACTCGCTCAGCGCCCAGGACAATGCGCGCATGATTGAGCCCGGCTACGACAGCCTGACGCCCGAAAAAAAAGAAGCGATCAATTCGGAAGTGCGGGATGTGCTCGCAGCCATTGGCGAAAGCCATGGCTACGGCAAATGGAAAAGCATGGTGCTCGTGGATGACCGCATCGCAGACAGCATTTTCCAGCAGATCCAAACTCGCCCTCAGGAGTATTCGATCCTGGCCACCCTCAACCTCAACGGCGACTACATCTCCGATGCTGCTGCCGCGATGGTGGGAGGTCTTGGCATGGCCCCTGGCGCCAACATCGGCGAAACGGCCGCTATCTTCGAGGCCACCCATGGCACCGCCCCAAAGCACGCAGGCTTGGATCGAATCAACCCCGGTTCCGTGATCCTGAGCGGGGTGATGATGCTGGAATTCCTCGGTTGGAAAGACGCAGCCGACCTGATCATCAAGGGGCTCAGCGCCGCCATCAAGGACAAGCAGGTCACCTATGACCTCGCCCGACTCATGGAGCCCAAAGTGGATCCCGTGAGCTGTAGCGGCTTCGCAGACGCCATTATCGAGCGTTTCTGAGCACCAAAAGGCCGATTCAGGTCAGAATCGGTTTATGGCTTTTGTCGACCCAAGCGACCCCTGCGTTCACTGCGGGTTTTGTTTGCCCACGTGTGCCAGTTACCGGGTGCTCGGCACCGAGATGGATTCCCCCCGCGGGCGCATCCATACCCTCAAGGCGATCGAGGCTGGAGAGCTGGAGATGGATGCCACGGTGGCCAGCCATTTCGATAGCTGCTTGGGATGCTTCGCCTGCGTGACCGCATGTCCATCAGGCGTGCGCTACGACCAGCTCATCGAAGCGACCCGCCCGAAGCTCAACCAACCTGAGTTTCGCAGCAGCTGGCAAACCAGTTTCCGGCAGCTGCTGCTCCTGGTGCTGCCCTACCCCAACCGGCTGCGTGCTCTTCTGCAGCCATTGCGCGCCTATGCCGGCACCGGGCTGCAGCGTTTCACTCGGCAAACAGGGCTTTTAAAGCTTCTGGGCCCACAACTGGAAGCGATGGAAGCGCTCTTGCCTCCCCTGCCTCCAGAGGGCTTTTCCGATTGCTTACCCCGGGTGAATCCAGCACAAGGCGCGCAACGTGGCCGAGTGGGCTTAGTGCTTGGTTGCGTCCAACGTTGCTTTGATCCTGGGGTGAACGAGGCCACTGTGGCCGTCCTCCAAGCCAATGGCTTCGAAGTGGTGATTCCAGCCGATCAAGGTTGCTGCGGGGCGGCGAGCCATCACCAAGGCCAACTCCAACAAACCCAGGAGCTGGCCAGCGCACTGGTGCAGAGCTTTCGCGATGAAGCCCTGGATGCCGTGCTGGTGGCCGCCTCCGGTTGCGGGCACACGATGAAGGCCTATGGGGAGCTTCTCGACGGCACGAGCAACTTCAGTGCGCCGGTGCTGGACGTGCATGAATTTCTTGCGCATCAGGGGCTCTCCGAGTCGTTTCAACAAGCGCTGACACCGCTTCCCTGCACGGTGGCGTATCACGACGCCTGCCACATGATCCATGGGCAGGGGATTGTGGCCCAGCCCAGGGAGTTGCTGCGTGCCATTCCCCAACTTCAGCTCAAAGAAGCCACGGAAGCCGGCGTGTGTTGCGGGAGTGCCGGCATCTACAACCTGGTGCAACCGGACGAGGCCGCAGAACTCGGCCAACTGAAGGCCGACGACCTCAGCAGCACCGGAGCCGAGATTGTGGCCAGCGCCAACATCGGTTGCAGCCTGCAACTGAGGCGTTACCTCAACCAAGACGGTCCCAAGGTGGAACATCCGATGGAACTGCTCGCCCGCTCCGCTGGTGTGGGGCCATTCAGTTCAACGCCAAGCAAGACCTAAAGCCGCTCGAACCAACGCCAAGCGTCGGTGAGAGTGTCTGACTCACCGAGATTGCCTGGAAAGGTGATCACCGGCAGTGGATCCATGCGCTCCAGCTCTTCATGCGCCTGATCCAAGGCAGGAATCTGTCGTACGAGCGATAAGCCTGGCAAGAGCTGCCCTTCCAGCTGCACAGCCTCGAGGCCAAGCCCCTCCACGAGCAGCGCTCCAGTTGTGATGCCTCCTTTGCTGATTAGATAGCCAAGCCGTGGTGCCACACCGGCCAGCAAACGGGCCATCAGGGATGCCAGCTCCATCCCAAAGCGCAGCCGCCGCGCAGCCGCCGCCGCTCCTGCTCCAAACGCCAATTCACCACGACTCGTAAACAGC